>CAZXUT010000041.1:0-33845 GCA_964643785.1 uncultured Proteiniclasticum sp. | reverse complement strand
GATTTTCTCATAATTCATGGGGCTTTCCTATGTGCTTCCTATTTGACGCTTACGAAGAACGCTTTCATAATGTTATACCAGGAAATTACTTGGTCCGTTCTAAAAACAGGAAACCACTTTAGAGTAGTTAAAAACAGGAAATCGCTTTGAAAGGATTAAAACCAGGAAAAACCTTTGATTAATATGAATTTTGTGATACTATGAAGAAAAAGGGGGGATGATATATGGGCATCGCAAACAGGAACCTGCATATCACCGAGTTAAAAGAGAAGTTCAGAAACTACAGAATGATCAGCGTAGATGACTTTTTTTCTTTCTATACTGATGTTTTTGGGAACATAGAGAGAAACACCGTAAGCTGGTATATATTTCAGTTGAAGAAAATGGGGATCATCAGAAATGTATCAAGAGGGCAGTATGTGCTGAAAGATGCAATGAAAGATGACAGCCTAGGATACATCGTCATCACCATGGACATCAGTAAATCCTCCAAGCTTGATTATCAGACATTTAACCGTATGCTTCGGGAGAAAACAGATCTCATCAATGAAGCCATTGTACAGATTTACGGACATGACAGAGGGTATCATATATCACAAGGAGATGAGATTCAGATTCTTTTTCCATTTAATGAAGGGCTTGGTAATCTCATGATGCTCACTTTAAGTTATCTTAGTCCTTTTGAAGTGAGGTATGGGATCAGTATCGGAGAAATAGATGGTGAAATCAGGAAAAACTCCTGGGAAATGAATGGACCGATCTTCTGGAATGCCAGAGATCAGCTTGAAAAGGTCAAGAACAAGAGCGGATACAGCGGAAGGATCATCAGTGGATATAGTCAGACAGACCAGGTATGCAATCATCTGCTTCCACTGATAAACAGTACAATCACGAGAATTACCGAAAAACAATGGGAAGCCATCCGGTACGAATTATTGGGCTTCGATCTGGAACAGGCCCTGGATAAGATCGGCATCACCAAAACCAGCTATTATGACAGGCTTAGTGCATCAAACCTCGAAGATGTACTGCTTTCATTCAGAGCATTGTACGACCTGATGAAGTTAAGGGAGGAAATTAACTGATGTTTACGCTAAGTATGCTTATTGCACACACACTTGCTGATTTTGTGATTCAGACAGGCAATACTGTAAAAGCGAAAGCGGACATGAAGATAAAAGGGTATCTACTTCATGGAGCTACGCTTCTATTGACATCACTTCCTTTTATGCTGCTTCTTAATCTAAGGAGCATGAGCGCAGTATTGTTAAAAGTGTCTATTATAATAGCAGCGCATCTGGTCATAGATTTTCTGAAGCAGAAGCTTCAGAATTATCTGCAGACAAAAACAGCACCTAAGATTTCGAATCTTCTGCTGTTTGTCTCGGATCAGGCTATTCATATCCTGATCATCCTCTTTGTGACGAGTGGAAGCAGCATTGAGTATAACCAACTAGGTGGGTGGTTTATAAGTGTTAATTTTGCAGACAACGGCTTAACCTATGAAAATCTGAAGAGAATCTTTCTTGTTCTCTATATCTCATTTTCAGGTGCGTACTTCATTCCACTGATGCTTGATAAAGTCTACGAGAAAGTGGATAGGTACACTGACATTCTTAATGAGATCCTGAAAGTTGGAGAAAATCCCATCGCCCATGGATTCATTGATGAAGTGAAGGCTGGGAAGTGGATCGGGATACTTGAGAGAATACTAATTGTGATCTTCTTATACTCCAATCAGTTTGCATCTATCGGGTTTATCATCGCGGTGAAATCATTGGCGAGATTCAAAATGCTGGAGAATAAGATTTTTTCGGAATACTATCTCATGGGCACGATGATAAGCGTGGTCTATACCTTTATCGTCTATGGCTTTTTGGAGAAAATAATATAATCCACTTCGAAATATAAGATGAGATGTCATTATATAGTAGATTCTTAATAGGTGAAATTTCTCTAGACGAAAGAATGTTATTCGATGAAGCAGATAAAACAGTAAAACCATAAGCGGAATTCCTATCACATTATGTGAATCCATGCTGGGCATGAAGGAATTGCTTATGGTTTAATTTTTTACTGAATGACTGAAGAAAATACTATTTAATACTTTCCAGACCCTTACAGTTAATGATTTCAACAGCATCGAATGACATGTCTTTCTTGAAAATAGTGTCATATTTAGTATGTAGGTTGATAATTTCCTTATCTACTCGGTTTGTCGTACAGTTGCTAAAGCTGCAGTCTCTTATAGTAACAACGGTTCCTTCTGGCTTCTTATGTCCTGTAGTAGGAGCAATCAGATAGTGCTTGTCTAAATGAACTCCATTGAACATACATAGATGGATGAGGTTTTCACTGCTATGATGATCCCCTCTGTCGAATTCTATAGAGGCTTTATCTCTCCAGGTCATCTCACTTTCCTTTATATTTGTGAATTCACAGAGACTGATCTCAGCACCACCGCTAAAAGTGGTTTGAATGAGATTTCCAAAACAATCTATAAATCTGCAGCTTGTCAATTTACTTTTTTCATCAAGCTTGCATATGCTGGAACAAGCAGTAAAAGTACAATTATCAATCAGTTTAACAGTTCCTCGAGTTAAGAATCCGTAAATATTGATGATCTGTTCGCAGTTAGTAAAGTCACAGTTCAAGATTTCACCATCAGTTGTAATGCAGCGAGAAGCTCCAGTGAAACTACAATTTGAAATAGTTCCATTAATCAGTTTAAAGTAAACGACACTATTCTTGTCTATATCTGTATCTTCTGTTCCATAAAACTTGAAGCTATCTTTCTCGAGAATTGTGCACTCATTAAATACAGCATTGGAATCATTATAATTGTCAACTTTGATCAAATTATACATTCCATATTCATTGAGGTTGAACGCTGCTATATTTTTTTCTTCGATGTAGCACCGATTCATGAGGAAATTCGCATTTTCAGCCAAAGTAACCTCAATAAAGTTATCGCCACAGTTGATAAGTTCTGAATCCTCCATTGTCACCAGTTGTGCTAAGTTACAATTCAAAAAATTAGAGCAGTCTATAAAAATACTACTGCTGATCGCAATTCTATTTCCGTATTCTCCTTTGATAAAGAAAGTCTCATCAAAACCCAGACACTCGATTTTACTGTTCGTGATCTGAAGTGAGGCATTTTCACCTAAAGAGATCTCATCAGATAAAGAACTAGCGTTGTAATATATATTACAGTGATCAAAGACAAGGGATCCCTTGCAGTCAATGAAGGAGCGAATATGCACGTTTTTATGTTCAATTGTAATGACTTCATTCTGATCTATTTTCAAGATACTGGAAATGATGAAATCTTCTTTGACAATAGGGGTTGCGTCTTCTAACAGATCATCAAAATCCTCTTCTTCTGTCATAGTACTAAAATCAATAAGGAATGAATCCTCGACTTTGTAGGTCATGGGAATAGAGTACTGATCAATAAATCCTTGAGGACCTCTCAGATTGTAGAGTTTCAGCACCTGATTCTTCAATTCATTAAGGGATCGATTACCAAGTTCGAAAAAATCGATGAAAGTCTTCTGCTCATCAATTGTGGTGATGGTCATATTGTTCAAGAAAAGATATTCCATACAGCTCTGCAGAATGTTCTTCCTGCTTTTGATGCTTTCAACTTTACCAATGGAATCTTCGAGCTTGGATACAGCAGCATTGACATCCAGATAGTTTAACAGACTGTTGGCATATTCCCTCTGGTGAGATGAAACTGAATCCATCTGTTCCATCAGATAAAAGAGACATCCACTCAAGACCTGCTTCTCGAATTCTTCTAACTTAGAAAGATCATGACTTTTCGTAATACCCCACAGGTATTTTGCTTCGAGTCTCTTAAGCTGGTTCATAATATCTATATCATTTTGAGAGAGGCGTTTTATCTTTTTGAAACTAAGCGCTGTGAATTCAGATATTTTCTCATCCTTTTCGGATAGTTTCACCATAATTTCCATGAGAATCTGCTGTGCCTGTGCCAGACTTTCAATCTGGCCTGACAGTCTTTTCTCGTTCTTCTTTGAGAAGGTGACAAGATCAAATGTTCTTGTATACCATTTTTCTTTTTTTATTTCTTCAAACTGAGATTTCGAAGCAGTGGAGATTTTCTCTACTGCAGTTCTTAGATTTTCAAAATTGTCATCAGAACCTGTAAACGCTTTGTAATCAATGGTCAACTCCTGTGTGGGCATTAATGATCCTCCTTCATACGGTCAAATAGGGAAAAATTATCTTCCACTTCTTCAGCAATCTGCTTCGAAACAGATAGATGGTGCTCAGCATTTTTCTGGCTTTTTGCAATCTTTTCGAGCTGTTCTCCTAAATTATAAGTCATACCATATACATAGCCTGCAGAATTAAGAATAGCTCCGTAAGCGCCTTCACCATATATTTCATCTAAAATATTGGTCAGTGACTTATTGACGTATACACCTATGGCAACTCCAGCTGCGAAACCTATGACGCCTCCAGGTAAAAAGATGGTGATTCCTGCCATACTAGCACCGATTAGAGCTGATTTAAACGTATCCTTACCAATCTCCTGAAAGGCTTCTTCTTTTGAAATGTCACCGTTATGATAACGTAAATAATTTGAAATACCTGAAATTGTAAGTCCCACAGCAGCGCCGACTACAGCGCCTTGAACCATTTTTCTGGAAAGCTGTTCCATGGTTACATGGGTAGTTGCGTTACCTGTTTTCATTTTCTGTTTCAGACGCTCGTTGGATGCTCTGACTTCTCCGGGTGTATTTTTTTCTATCACAGGATTCGACAAGCCCGCTTTCTCAGCTGATGAGGCTGTGCCTTTCACGCTATAGAGAATGTCAGTATCAGCGGTATTTCCCATTTTGATGGATTCTTTTACATCAGTAATCAGTCTGCCATTTTTGTCAACTGGGTTGATGGAAGACTTGATGGTGGTCCTACTGATGGTTTTTCCATTAAAGCGGTTGATTGTCACTCCGTCTATACCCTTAGCGTTGCCATCCAGTAGAGTGCTCTTTTCCCAAATACTAGAAATCTGTCCTTTTTTAGATCGAAGCCAGTCCACTTCTTGTGCATATCCTGATAGTTTCTTATCTAGAATCTGCGTGAAATTTTTTCTGCCATCTGTAATTCCGAGATCTTTCAAGTCTTGAGTCTTGCTTATGACTGATTCCAGATATTCACTGGCGTTTGTAGGACTGGAGAAAACCTGGGCATTTTTAAAGGGCTCTTCACTTAATCTCTTGAAGACTGCAATATCCCTGGTGAACTGGTGAGTTCCTTCGTAGGATAGATTCAGATTGGTCACCTTGTTCAGCACTTGCGCTACATGATCGAGTGAATTTGATGTAATCAAAGAATACTGACCTGCCACAGAAACAAAATCGGTAGCCTTTTTCAGCAGTTCAGGATTATTTTTCAGAGAGTCCTTTAGGTGTGGGCAAAGTTCGTTTTCACTATGTGTTGTTTTGCATTTTTCACAGTACCAGATCATAAAACTCCTTTATACTGATGAAGAAATATCATCAGTGGTAAGATAGAATAGTTCAGAACTGAATGAATTAAATATGTGAATATAGTTATTAAAATTATATCATAATTGTTCAAATTTACGATATGTGGATGTATATAATTTGCTGAAGGCTGCTATAAGCTCATCAGATAAGCATACCTAAAAAAGTATGTAGTTACTATGATAATTCACATAGGAAAAACTGTATGGGTTGGAAGGTGACCGGAGACTCTTATCCTGTTGATGCTGATATATAATTCCAATAGCGAATCTATTTATGAAAGAGACAATCATTTTGTCGTCTCTTTTTTATGCGCCATTTTCGGAAATGGATTTACCTGATCTAGTTCTGGGCTGTTTCAAAATCATAATGATAGTACATGTAATATATATTGTTAGGGAGAAGTTAATGTCTTAAGTTTTCAGAGTGTAATATAGATGAGAGTTGATGATAATAATACTCTTCCCGCAACAGGTACCAAGGGTGGGGGTCTCTGGTAATTATTGCGACAAAGTCAGCACAGTTTGAGTCTCGTTATAGAAGCGGTGCTCTTTTGACAGAAAATAACTATGAAGTATCATATTCATAAATAATTGTTGACAATATAACAATAATTTATATTTATATTGAACTGAGAGCACGATAGTGATATCATTGGAAATAAGGAAACGGTTACAGAATCCACAATGAAGTGGAGTTATTGAATAATGAGCAACGGGGCTTCAGGAGATAAACTTGTTTATTTTTTGATGCCATTTTTAATAAGAAGGAGATGACGGGGTGGAGTCGAAAACGAGGATCATACAGGAATTTGTACCTGGAAAACAGATTACAATTGCCCATATCATAGCCAATCCAAGGCAGGAGATCTATCGTAAGATGGGACTTGTCGAAGAGAGCTCAGGGGCAATCGGGATTCTTACAATAACGCCTTCAGAAGCCTCCATCATCGCAGCGGATGTCGCATCCAAAGCGGCTGGCATAGAAGTGGGGTTCATCGACAGATTCAGCGGAGCACTTCTTATAACAGGAGATGTATCCAGTGTGGAAGCCTCCATTATCCAGATTGTGGATACACTTACAAATGTGCTTGGCTTTACACCTTCACCTATTACAAGGACTTAGGAGGAAATTCGTGAAAAAAATGATGCTTATAGGAAGAACCGACAGCGGGAAAACAACCCTGGCCGATGTTCTTCAGAAAGGGTACTCCGATGCAAGGAAGACTCAGTCCATAGAAAGAATCGGATCGGTGGTGGATACACCAGGAGAATTCGCAGAAAACAGAAGGCTCTATAGAGCACTGCTCATCACTTCCTATGATACGGATGTGGTGGCCATGGTCATGGATGCCACAGAAAATCACACCTTGTTTCCACCGAACTTTGCCGTTGCATTCAACAGAGAAGTCATCGGTATTGTCACCAAAGTGGATAAAGATGTAGATGCAGACTTTGCCGTGTCGTGTTTAAAAAAAGCAGGCGCAGAAAGAGTTTTTATCGTCAGTGCCGTTTCGGGAGAAGGATTAGACGAGCTGAAATCCTATTTAGCATGTGAGGGGGAATCCTGTTGAGACCTAAAATTGTTATCGCGGAAGATGAATCCATCACCAGGATGGATCTAGCAGAAATACTGACTGAAGCAGGTTATCAGATTGTAGGACAGGCAGCTGACGGATTTGATGCCATAGAGATCTGTAGAAGACAAAGTCCTGATCTTGTGATCATGGATGTGAAGATGCCGGTCATGGACGGGCTGCAGGCCACAGAAAACATCATGCAGGAAAATCTTGCAGGATGTGTGCTCATGCTGACAGCCTATAACGACGGAGAATTCGTCAACAGAGCCAATGATCTCGGGGTCATGGGATACCTTGTGAAACCGATCGAAGAAAAGACCTTGCTGCCGGCAGTGAAAATCGCTTTAAGAAGAAATCAGGAAATGAATGAGTACAAGAGCAAAGTCATAGAAGTGGAAAAGAAACTGGAAGAGCGTAAATGCATAGAACGGGCGAAAGGGATTCTGATGAAGAAGGACGGCTTCTCCGAAGAAGAAGCTTATGCTTATTTAAGAAACATCAGTATGAAGAAGCGTTGTAACATGGGTAAAATTGCAGATATGATCATCCGCTCTACTATATAGGAGAGAAAATCATGCTGAGAAGTCTCTGTAAAACCCATACACAACTTAATGATGCTGAAATCACCTATCTTGAAACCCTTGGCGGGTTTCTGCCCATTATTGCTGAAATGGTTGATGCGGATATTTTTATCGACTGCATCACAAGAAATCCAGATGCGGCCATCGTGGTGGCGGAAGCCAACGCGAAGCATTCCATGTACAAGGATACCGTAGTAGGTCAGCTGGCTTACAGAAAAAATGAACCTGCAGCACTTAGAACACTGGATATCGGCATTCCGACTTTCGAGCTGAAGGCCATCACCCAGGAAGACATCACCGTGAAGCAGAATGTGGTTGCCATCCGATGGGAAGAAAAAGTCATAGGCGTTCTCATCATGGAAAGAGACGTGACCAGAGACTATGCGGATAAAAGAAACATGCAGATACTGGCAGAGACAGCCGAGCAGCTTGCTCAGGCACTGATGATCCAGAATGCGACCCGAAACAATACAAATCATATAACCAATTACGTGGCGGATGCCATACTCATCGCAGACCAGACCGGACACATGATCTACAGCAATCCCGGAGCGCAGAAGCTCTACGAAGCACTAGGATATAGAGAGTCCATCGTGGGTATGCACTTTGATAATGTGGTGCTGGACAGCAGCACACTTATGGAAATCAAGGACAAGGAATATCTTGAAATTGATGAGGTGCGCATAGGGAGCCTGACACTGAACATCAAGTACTCCATCATGAAGCAGAACAATCAGGAAGTAGGTCTTGTCATCCACATCAGAGACATCACAGATGTCAAAAACAAAGAGAAAGAACTTATTTTAAAATCAGTAGCCATTCGGGAAATCCATCATAGAGTGAAGAATAATCTGCAGACCATAGCTTCTCTTCTTCGTATTCAGTCCCGAAGAATCACAGACGAGAATGCGAAGAAGGCCTTTCAGGAAAGTATCAACAGAGTGCTTTCCATCGCTGTGACTCACGAGCTTCTGGCACAGAACGGTGTAGATGATGTGGATATCAAAGATATTCTCACAAACATTGTGAAAGGAGCCATGCTTTTCAGTAATTCCATGAATTTTCATCTGAATGTGGAAATTAAAGGAGACAGCGTGAACATCAACTCTGAGAAAGCCACTTCCATCGCACTGGTGGTCAATGAACTGGTGCAGAACTGTGTGGAGTATGCTTTTGTCGGACGAACGGAAGGCAATATCATCATCACCATAGAAAAAGGCGAGTTTGTTTCCACAGTCATCGTGGCCGATGACGGAATCGGATTCCAGAGCAGCAAGGTGAAAATCGGAAGCTTAGGACTAAGCATTGTGGAACAGCTCATTAAAGACAAACTGAAAGGGGACTTCGTCATCTCTTCAGGAGACCTGGGAACCAGCATAAAGTTCGACTTTATGCATTAGTAAAGATTGAAAACTTTCCATCATCTGGAAAGGTTTCTATATATGGAAATGGAACACAATGGGGTGTTTTTCAAGTGGCAATGAAGCCGCAAAAGAGCAATGAATGCTTTTTTGCGGCTGTTTTTCGTTTAAAGGGGGGAGCGTAATGTGAGAGAAACACTGGTCAGTGTAGGAATCGATGTCGGTACATCCACCACTCAGATCATTTTTTCTGAAATTCAGGTGGAGAACATGGCATCAGGAGCAAGGGTACCCGAATTCAAGATTGTGGACAAGAAAGTCATCTATAAAGGGGACATCTACTTCACACCACTTGCATCCAGAACACAGATCGATGCAGTGAAGCTCAAAGAGATCATTCAAGGGGAATACGAAAAAGCAGGCATATTACCGGAAGCCGTGGACAGCGGCGCAGTGATCATAACTGGTGAAACGGCAAGAAAGGACAATGCCCAAAAGATCATGAACATGCTTGTGGGCTATGCCGGAGAATTTGTTGTAGCCACTGCAGGACCGGACCTTGAAGGCATACTTGCCGGAAAGGGATGCGGAGCGGCTATGGCTTCCGACAAAGAAGGGAAATATGTGGTCAATCTCGACATCGGTGGCGGAACCACAAACATTGCTGTCTTTAAAGACGCGAATCCTGTGGATACAGCGTGCCTCGATATCGGTGGGAGACTCATCTACTTCGATAAAGAAGGAAGAATAGACTACGTGTCGGAAAGCATCCTGAAACTGGCGAAGCATAAAGGCATCGACCTTTATGAAGGTATGGTCAGAGATGAAAGAACCATCGCCGAGATCGTCAAGGCCATGGCAGAGGTTCTATATGAATCAGTCACCATGAAAGTGAACAAATCACTGGAGCTTGTGGTCAGTAAGAAGGGGAAACTCCTGAAGAAAGAGACACCCATTGAAATGGTGAGCTTCTCCGGAGGAGTGTCAGATTATATCTACTTCAATGAAGACGAAAAGGATCTCTATAAATATGGTGATATCGGTGTACTTCTAGGAAGAGCCATCAAAAAGAGATTTGATGAAAGCCATCTTTCAGTGATGGTTCCAGAAGAGACCATCATGGCCACAGTGGTAGGAGCAGGCACCCAGACCATGGACATCAGCGGAAGCACCATCACCTTCACAGGCAATCTTTTTCCGATCAAGAATGTGCCCATTGTGGCACTGACCCCGGAAGAAGAAGGGTCGGAGGATCTGAAAAGCATTTTGAGGGAAAAGCTTTCCTGGTATACCTTAGAAGATGACAAACAGTGGATTGCGGTGTTTTTGAAGGGCCAGAAGAATATGGCCTACAGCAAAGTGCAAAGCCTGGCGGTGCTTCTTACAGAAGTGCTGGAAGAGCACTATAAAGACAATGAACCTTTTCTTATTCTTATTGAAGAAGACCTGGCTAAAGTGCTCGGTCAGAGTATCCTTTTACAGCTCAGGAAAAAGAGAGATGTGATCTGTATCGATGGTATTAAAGTTTCGGGAGGTGACTATATCGATATCGGGAAGCCCATCGGAAATGGATCTGTATTACCCGTTATTATCAAAACGATTGTATTTAATTATTGAAAGAGGTGAATGAACACATGAATTTAAAAACCAAGTTGTTTGGGACCGTCTATCAGTTCAATTCAGTGAAAGAAGTCCTTGCGAAAGCCAACGAGTTAAAATCAGGTGATCAGCTGGCTGGAATCGCCGCTGAAAACACCACAGAACGTGTGGCTGCGAAAGAAGTTCTTTCCCATATGCTTCTCAGCGAGCTGAGAAATAATCCTGTAGTCCCTTATGAAGATGATGAAGTGACAAGGGTGATTCAGGATTCTGTGAATGAGACGATCTACAATGAGATCAAGAACTGGACCGTTGGAGAACTGAGAGAGTGGCTCTTAAGCTATGAAGCCACACCAAGAAAAATCAGGCACGTAAGCAAGGGCCTCACCAGTGAAATGGTGGCAGCTGTATGCAAGCTCATGAGTAATCTTGACCTGATCTATGCAGCAAAGAAAATCAGAGTTTCCGCCACCTGTAACACCACCATCGGTCTTGACGGAACCCTAAGTATCAGACTGCAGCCGAACCATACCACAGACAATCTGGACGGAATCGCTCTATCTGTGTATGAAGGCTTAAGCTATGGTGCAGGAGATGCCGTTATAGGACTCAATCCTGTAGATGATACTGTAGACAACGTGAAAAGAATTCTTGAGCTCTTTAAAACCATCAAGGATAAATGGGAGATTCCAACCCAGGCCTGTGTACTTGCTCATGTGACCACTCAGATGGAAGCCATCAGGCAAGGTGCACCGTCAGATCTTATATTCCAGAGTATCGCCGGTTCCCAGAAGGGGAATGAAGCCTTCGGTATCGATGTGAAGATGCTGGATGAAGCAAGAGAACTGGTGCTTAAATATGGCACAAGCCATGGCGATAACGTCATGTATTTCGAAACAGGTCAGGGATCAGAACTTTCTTCCGATGCACACCACGGTACAGACCAGGTGACCATGGAAGCAAGATGCTATGGCCTGGCAAAGAGATACAAACCGTTCCTTGTAAATACCGTTGTAGGATTCATCGGACCTGAATATCTGTACGACAGCAAACAGGTTATCCGTGCTGGTCTTGAAGATCACTTCATGGGTAAACTCACTGGGATTCCAATGGGCGTGGATGCCTGCTATACAAACCATATGAAAGCAGACCAGAACGACATCGAAAATCTTGCAGTCCTTCTGACTTCAGCTGGATGCAACTATTTCATGGGCGTACCAAATGGTGATGACGTCATGCTGAATTATCAGTGTACAAGTTATCATGACGGGCCAAGCTTAAGAGAACTTCTGAACCTGACACCGATCAGAGAATATGAACAGTGGATGGAAAAGATGGGCATCTTAAAAGATGGCAAGCTGACAGAACGTGCTGGTGACGCATCCATATTCTTGGATTGAAAGGAGGGGGACTAAATGATTTCTGATAAAGAACTAAAAGTACTCATTGAAAAAGTGATGAATGAAATTAAGAAAGATGATACTCCAAAAGCGGAGTCAAGAAATGACAACAGCAATGGCGAGATCCGGGACATAACAGCTAAGCCTATACAGGATGTCTTCTATGTACCCAATCCAAAAAATAAGGACCAGTATCTCAAGCTGAAGAAAAAGACCGCTGCAAGACTTGGTATCTGGAGAACAGGGCCAAGAAATACAACAGAGACACTGTTAAGATTCCGTGCTGACCATGCGGTAGCTCAGGATGCTGTGTTCAGTTATGTGGATGAGGATTTCCTGAAAGAGATGAATCTTTTCACTGTACAGACTAAGGTCACAGACAAGGATGAATATATCACACGACCTGACCTGGGTCGCCAGTTCGATGAAGAAAACACCAAGCTCATGAAAGAAAAATGCAAAGCAAAACCTCGTGTACAGATCTATGTGGCAGATGGATTAAGCTCCACAGCCATTGAAGCGAACCTGAAGGATATCCTTCCTGCCATCACAGCTGGACTAAAAGGATATGGCATCGACTATGGAACACCATTCTTCGTGAAGTATGGAAGAGTCGGATCCATGGATGCAGTTTCAGAAGCACTGGATGCAGAGCTCACCATCGTTCTTATCGGTGAGAGACCTGGACTTGCAACTGGAGAGAGTATGAGCTGCTACATGACTTACAAAGCCTATCCCGGAATTCCGGAAGCCAAGAGGACAGTCGTTTCAAACATCCATAAAGATGGTACTCCAGCAGCAGAAGCAGGAGCGCACATCGCTTCCGTGATCAAGATCATACTTGAAAAGAAAATGACCGGTGTAGGTCTGAATTTATAAGGTAAAAGGAGGGAAAAGATAAGTGAAATATGATGCATTAAAACCAAGCATACTCAGTATGAAAATCATTCCCAATGTCAATCAGGACATGATCGCTGAATTCAAGCTTCCAGAAGGACATATGAGCCTTGGGCTCTTCACGTCCGACTGTGATGACGTTTCTTACACAGCACTTGACGAAGCAACGAAAAAAGCCGACGTGAAGGTGGTTTATGCCAGATCCTTCTACGGTGGTGCTGCAAACGCCAACACAAAACTTGCAGGTGAAGTCATCGGAATCATTTCCGGGCCAAACCCTGCAGAAGTAAGAAGCGGACTCAATGCCATTGTGGATTTCATCGACAATGAAGCTTCTTTCTATAGCGCCAACGAAGACGACACCATCGCCTATTATGCACATACCATTTCAAGGTCCGGATCCTATCTGTCTGAAGTGGCAGGAATTCCAGAAGGAGAGGCCATCGCGTATCTCATCGCACCACCTCTTGAAGCCATGTATGCACTGGATGCGGCCATGAAAGCAGCTGATGTGAGAATGGCAGCCTTCTACGGACCTCCATCGGAAACGAACTTCGGCGGCGGACTTCTCACGGGAAGCCAGTCAGCCTGTAAGGCAGCTTGTGACGCATTTGCAGAGGCAGTCTGCTTTGTGGCAGATCAGCCTACTAAATATTAGTCACCATAGGATGGTGATGATATGAAAAACAGCGCATTGGGGCTAATAGAGACCTACGGATATGTTGGCGCTGTGGAAGCGGCTGATGCAGCCTTAAAAGCGGCAGATGTATCTCTGGTGGATCTTGTGAAAGTGCGTGGAGGAATCATGACACTGACCCTTCAGGGGGAAGTGGCCGCAGTGAAGGCATCTGTGGATGCCGGATCGGCTTCAGCCGAAAGGCTCGGAGTTCTTCTCAGTGCACATGTCATAGCAAGACTGGATGAAGAAGTATGGTCCATCGTGGAAAGAAAGCTTGAAGACCCTCAAGATGATCCGGATCCTTCCGATGAAAAAGAGGAAGCGAAGAAAGAAGTCATCCATGAGGAAGAGAAACCGCTTAAGGCAGAAGAAGTCGAAGCTCTAAGTGCCGACGAACCTTCCCCTCTATTAGGGGAAAATGAGCCTGCCAGAACAGAAAATAAACTGTTAAAAGAAGAGAAGTTTTCCATGGAATCCATGAAACAACTGAAAGTCGTAGAGCTTCGAAGGATTGCTCGAAAACTCGATGGTGTCAAGATTCCGAAAGATAAGATCAAATATGCGAATAAAGCTGAACTTTTAAGAGAAATCAGTGAGGCGCAAGAAAGGAGGGATAAAGCTTGACAACACTTGATAGAGACCTGACCTCCATCCAGGAAATGAGAGACCTGGTCAGAAAAGGAAAAGCCGCTCAGAAAGAACTGGCAAAATGTTCTCAGGAAAAAATCGACCAGGTTGTTCTGGCGCTGGCAAGAAGAATGGAAAAAGATTCTCAAAAGCTGGCTAAGATGGCAGTGGAAGAAACGGGATTCGGTAATGTGCCGGATAAGATTGTGAAAAATCTTTTTGCTTCCAAAATACTGTATGAGAGCATCAAGGACATGAAGACTGTGGGATTCATCAATGAAGATGAAAAGAATAAAATCTATGAGATCGGTGTGCCGGTAGGCCTTATAGCAGGGCTTATTCCATCCACCAATCCCACATCGACAGCCATCAACAATTCCATCATCGCGATCAAAGCAGGAAATGCCATCGTTCTTTCGCCTCATCCATCTGCCAAAGGATGTATTTTAGAGTCAGTGAAAGGCATGCGTGAAGTCCTAGTTGAAGAAGGGCTGCCTGAAGACCTCATCGGCTGCATCTCCACACCGACCATGGAAGCCACAGATGGACTTATGCGACATGATGATGTGAACCTGATATTAGCCACCGGAGGATCCGCCATGGTCAAGGCGGCATACAGTTCAGGAACCCCGGCTCTTGGTGTAGGACCTGGTAATGTACCTGTTTTCGTGGAAAGAACTGCGGACCTTGAATTGGCAGCGAAGAGAATCGTACAGGGAAAAGCGTTCGACAACGGTGTCATCTGTGCATCTGAACAGTCGGTGGTAATAGAAGGAGCAGTTTTTGAACCGATGCTGAAAGAGCTGAAGAAACAGGGGTGTTACTTCCTGAGTGCCTCGGAAAAGGCCATCATGGACAAAGTGATCCAGAAGCCTCATGGCACACTGAACACAATGATCGTAGGAAAAACGGCCATTGAAATCGCAGCCATGGGAGGCATTAAAGTACCGGAGGACACAAAGGTTCTTCTTGCAGAAGAAACCGGTGTGGGTAGAGATTATCCGTTCTCGAGAGAGAAACTTTCACCGCTACTTGCCCTCTATGTGGAACCGGACTGGCAAAGAGCCTGCGAAAGATGTATCGAGATTCTGGAGTATGGTGGAGAAGGACATTCACTGGGAATCCATTCCAACAATGAAAAAATCATCCGTGAATTCGCCCTGAAAAAACCGGCAAGCAGAATTCTCATCAATTCCTCAACGACCCATGGTGCCATCGGTGCCACAACAAATCTTCTGCCAGCCATGACATTAGGCTGCGGTGCCATTGGAGGAAGTGCAACTTCAGACAACATCAATCCCATGAACCTCATCAACATCAGGCGAATGGCTTATGGTGTAAGAGAAGCAGAAGAGGTCGTAGACGTCAATGACACACTCTTGAAAAATGAGGATCGTAAGGATAATTCTAGCTATGACCTGGAACAGGTTGTCAGGAAAATCCTTACTGAGATGATCAAGTCAAAATAATCAAATGGTTAAGTTACAAAAATAATTAACAAAATTTAGGAGGAACAAAAAATGGCAAACACAAACGCATTAGGTATGATCGAAACTAAGGGACTCGTAGGCGCAATCGAAGCTGCAGACGCAATGGTAAAGGCAGCAAATGTTACACTGATCGGTAAAGAACATGTCGGTGGAGGACTTGTAACAGTTCTAGTACGTGGTGATGTAGGTGCAGTAAAGGCAGCTACAGATGCAGGTGCCGCAGCAGCTGAAAGAGTCGGAGAACTGATCTCCGTCCATGTGATTCCAAGACCTCATCAGGAAGTGGAACTGATTCTTCCAAAGAAACAAGAAATATAAGACGGGGAAGGGCTCGGACCGCAGTCGCGGTCCGGTAAGTCCACAATGGAAGGATGTGAAAAGATGGCAGTACTAACTGAATCTCTACTGAGATCAAAGTGGAAAAAAGAAAAATTTACTGAATATCTGGCCGGAAAAAATGAAGTCATCACGCCATCTGCCCGTGAATTCATGAAAGAGAATGGTGTGGAACTGAAAATCAGTGAAAAAGTAGTGACTGATGACAAAAGACATACCCATCGGATACCCCATCCTGTTTATGAGAAAGAAGCCACTTCCAATGTGACTCAGGATCCAAGACGCTACAAGAACTTTTATACAGAGGAGTACTACAGTGAAAAGCCGGAGTTCATGACCCAGATCAGAGCGGACCTTCTTGTTTTCAAGGATGATCCAAGGATTATTTTCAGAGGCAGAATCGATTCTCTGGAAGCGGAAATGCTCCGAGGCATGCTCCTTATGAGGCACGACAAGAACGAAGAACTTTTCAAAGGCCTGAAGGACATCTACCTTCATCTGAGAAAGATCATGCGTGCGGAAGTGCTGGGAGAACCTGTAAAGAGCTTCAGTGTACTAGGGAAAGATTATGAAGAGATCAGAAAAATCACCCACCACCCAAGTGATCATTTCCCAGGGGGGCATCTGGTCATGACAGGAGAGGAGAAACCGGCTGTGATCCATCTCAATGTTCTGCGCACAAGTGTCAGAGAGGTGGAAATCGTTGCAGTGACGGCTTTTAGAAACGGAACGGAAGTGGAAAGAAATGACATCATTGAGAGCCTCAACCGGCTTTCCAGTTCACTTTATTATCTCATGATGCTCGCCCACTACGAAAATGAAAAATGAAGTCCTAAGTGAAGTCATAAGTGAAATAAAAAATGAAGTGATAAGTGGTGGCCTGAAAAGTGAAGTGACAAGTAAAATGATATCTCATAGAAAGGAGGGAGAAGATGCAGATAGAAGAAATCGTGAAAAGAGTGCTTGAAGAGATCAGAAAACAAGAGCGCGCAACAGGTGGTCTTAAAAAGATGCTGGTGATCGGAGAAGGGCTTTCCTTTGAAGAATCACTGAAGAAGAAATACGGATCTATCTATGAAATGGAGTTTAGCGGCTGTTTTGATGATCAGGCAGAGTTTGATGTGCTGCTACTTGCTGAAATCTCTCCAAACACCCTCCAGAAACTGGCCATGGGTATGGATCCAAAGGCAGGACCGGTGATGGAAGCTCTGATGAGCGGAAAGAAAGTTCTCTTTCATGAAGAAGGACTTCTCCATCGAAGATATGAAAAAACCTGTCCAGAACCTCTATACAAACTGTATGAGGAATCGGTCAGAAAGATCGTTTCTTTGGGTATATGCCCTGAATCGCTAGAGGAGAAGAGGAAGATAGAAACTTCTTCAGAACTTCGACCAAAGAAGAGAGGGCTCATCGGGGAAAAAGAAATCCTTACGATGGTGGAAAAAGGAGAGAAAGTGATCTATACAGAAGGAACACCTCTCATTACACCACTTGCTAAGGATCTCATGAGAAAATATGGTATCGTGGCAGAAAAACGAGAAGGGAGGATATAACCATGCAGACAGCTAGAGTTGTGGGGAATGTGTGGGCAACACGGAAAGAACCTTCACTGAATGGTTTGAAGCTCCTCATTGTCGAGCCCTACGATCCCAATACAGGTGAGAAATCCAAAGCCATTGTGGCAGCGGATGCTGTAGGCGCAGGCATAGGAGAACTGGTCCTTGTGGTCAGTGGAAGTACTGCCAGAAAAGCGCTGAAAAGCGATGACATCGCCGTGGATGCCACAATTGTAGGCATCATCGACGAAGTGGAAGTGGAAGCAGGTGACAAGCGTTGAATTTCCTCGAAAATATCTATGAGGCAGGCGTCATCGGAGAAGGCGGAGCAGGGTTTCCGACCCATATCAAATATGCGGCAAGTCCCAAGTATCTTCTGATCAACGCTGCTGAATGCGAACCGCTTCTACATACAGATAAATATCAGATGGAGTTGTTCTATAAAGAGATGCTTGAGGCCATTCAGGAAGGGAAGAACTTTCTAAAGGCTGAGCGTGCACTCCTGGCGACGAAGAAGAAATATCAGGAACTTATTACCTTATTTGAAAAAGAAATCAAAGAAAAAAACTACGACATTGAGCTGTTCTCCATGGACAACTATTACCCGGCAGGCGATGAGCAGATTATGATCTATGAGGCTTTTGAAAAATCGGTCCCAGCGGGAGGTATTCCTCTGCAGCTGGATATCGTTGTATCAAACATAGCCACCATGAAAAGTATCTATGACGCTCAGAAAGGAATCCCTGTGACAGAGAAGTATATCACCGTCACAGGTGAAGTCGCGGAGCCGAAAATCATCAAGGTGCCCATCGGCATCACCATCGGAGAATGCATAGAAGCAGCAGGTGGAGGAACCCTTAGCGAATACATGGTCATCACCGGAGGACCGATGATGGGCAGGTTTCTGACCAGGGAAGAAGCTGATACCGCTGTAATCAGAAAGACCTCAGGAGGCATCATTCTGGTACCGAAGGATCACACCCTCGTTGAAAGAGGAACAAAGTCCCTTCAGGCCATCAAGAATGAAACTAGAGCCGCCTGCATACAGTGTAATTTCTGTACCCAGTACTGTCCGAGATATCTCATCGGACATCCGCTCCATCCCCATAAGATCATGAGAGCCTTCGGGGTGAATGATGTCTATGATGAAGTCTTTGCGGAAGCCGCGCTGTGCTGTGAATGTGGAATATGCGAGCTTTTTGCCTGTCCTATGAATATCTCCCCTAGAATCGTAAACGCTTTTCTGAAAAAAGAACTCAGAAAGAACGGCATCAAGGTGGAATTTGAGACAGGACCGGCACTACCTGAAAGAGAAAACAGATATGTGCCCATTGATAGACTGTTATCAAGACTCGATATCAGAAAATACTACGACAAAGGAAAACCTTCCTATATGGAAGTGACCACGGACAAAGTGAGCATCCCGCTGGGGCAGCATATCGGTAAACCCGCCACTGCCTGCGTGAAGGAAGGAGACTTTGTCGAGAAAGGTCAGGTCATAGGAGAAATAGAAATGAAAGACATGGGGGCACGAGTCCACGCATCCATCACAGGTCGAGTAACCCACGTGGGCGATGCGGTGACCATAGTATCTGAAAGGAGGGAAGAAGCTTGAAAACCATTGGAATGCTGGAATTCACAAGTATTTGCAGAGGCATCGAGACAGCCGACACCATGATCAAAGCCGGAGATGTGGAACTTGTCACAGCAAAGACCGCCTGTCCGGGAAAATACGTGATCATCGTCACTGGAGATGTGGGCGCTGTGAAGGCAGCCGTTGAGGCAGGGGAAGCAGTTGGGAAACACTATATCGTGGATCGACTGATTCTTGCCAATGCGCATCCTCAGACCATCCGAAGTGTGCAGGGTGTGAATGACGTCAGATTTTTCGATGCGCTGGGTGTAATGGAATTCTATTCTCTGACCAGTGCAGTCGCTGCAGCAGATGCTGCGGTGAAGTCCGGTCTCATCGAGCTTATCGAAATCAGGCTTGGCATGGCTATCGGCGGAAAAGCCTTTGTGACCCTCACAGGAGATGTGGGCTCCGTCAAAGCGGCCATTGATGCAGGCAGGAGAGTTTCCGTCAAGGAAGGGCTTCTTCTTGAATCTGTGGTGATCCCATCCCCAAGCAAAGAACTGTATTATAAATTACTGTAGGAGACAAGGAGGTCTTAGAAATGACCAGGACCCTCATTACCAGGCAAAACTACAAGGAGTTTTTGGACCCGGACAATAAAGCCATCACGATCTTCGGGAATATGATGGTGACTCCAGGTGCAAAAGACTATCTGAGAGAACAGCAGATCAAAATAAACTATGAGGATCAGAAGAAAGAAAACCCTGGAAGAAAGTGTACAGAAGAAGTTCAGGAATGTCCTCTGACGGAAAGGGTCTATCTGATGATGAAAGAAGAGTTTGGCACTGACGACCGTCACCTGGCACAAAAAATTGCGCGCTTGATTACAAGCAGATAGGGGGGAATAAAAATGCAAATCAGCGATATTATTATCTATATCATGGTCATCTTCATGGCACTCGGCGCACTGGATAAAGTGATCGGAAACAAGTTCGGTCTAGGGGAAAAGTTTGATGAAGGTATTATGGCAATGGGTACACTGGCAGTAGCTATGATCGGTGTAATCTCCATCGCACCAGTACTTGCAAAAATACTTGGACCTGTAATAGAACCGGTCTATTCATTCCTGGGTGCTGACCCTGCGATGTTTGCGACCACACTACTCGCCAACGACATGGGTGGATATCCTCTGGCCATGGAACTTGCAAAGACACCTGAAGCAGGACTTTTTGCAGGACTTATCGTCGGCGCTATGATGGGGCCAACCATCGTATTTACGATTCCTGTGGCTCTAGGTATCATCAAAAAAGAAGATCATCCTTACCTTGCTAAAGGTGTACTAGCCGGTATCATCACAATTCCTATCGGATCCTTTGTTGGTGGCCTGGTTGCCGGTTTCAGCGTAGGCATGGTTGTCGCAAATCTAGTTCCGATCATCATCGTTGCCGCGCTCATCGCATTCGGTCTCTGGAAGATTCCGGATAAGATGATCAAAGGATTCAATCGTTTCGGGCAGGGCGTTGTCATTGTCATCACTCTTTCCACAGCAGCGATCATCATAGAAACACTGACAGGCATCGTGGTCATTCCTGGAATGGCTCCAGTCTGGGATGGTATCGAAATCGTCGGTGCTATCGCGATTACCCTTGCAGGTGCTTTCCCTATGGTTTATGTGATCACAAAAGTTTTCAAGAAGCCACTGATGGCAGCAGGAAAACTTCTGGGCATGGGCGACGTGGCAGCAGCTGGTATGGTTGCTACCCTGGCAAACAACATTCCAATGTTCGGTATGATGAAAGACATGGACAATCGTGGTAAAGTTCTAAATACAGCTTTTGCAGTCAGTGCAGCATTTGTTTTCGGTGACCATCTGGGCTTCACAGCCGGTGTTAACCGTGAAATGATCTTCCCTGTGGTTGTGGGTAAACTTGTCGGTGGTATCACAGCTGTGGCTCTGGCCATGCTGATCACACCGAAGAACACCGCTGCAGATATACCTGTAGTTGAAGGCGAAGAAGTAGTGAAAGTGGATGTGCCTAAAGCATAGAAAGAAGGGATAATATGCAGATCAATCAGGAAAAACTGGAAGCAATTATCCGTAAAGTGCTTATGGAAGAAATGGGTGGCGTAAAGCCACCCATGGATAAGCATGTGGATGAAAAGAGCGGTGTCCTTTGCATAAAAGGAAGAACCGTAAAACCAGAGCCCTTTGATACGGGAAAACCCGGTACAAAGGTGTTTCTCTCGGATATCATGACGCTCAAGGAGAGCCCTCGCATCATGGCGGGGATCATGGAAATGGATGAATCCAGCTTTCCGTGGACACTGGAATACGACGAAGTGGACTATATCATTGAAGGCGTTCTTGAAATCAGAATCGGGGATGCCGTGGTAAGGGGAGAGGAAGGAGATATACTCTTCATTCCTAAGGGAAGCTCCATTTCCTTCGTATCACCTGGAAAAACAAGGTTTCTTTATGTGACTTATCCTGCCGACTGGGCAGAACAGGAGTAATGATGATGAGCAGGTATGATTTTCAGATAAAACCGAATATATGGTATGGGAAATACAGCCTGCGTAAGCTTTACAGCATTCCCTTCAAAAAGGTTTGTATTGTCACGGACAAGTCTATGGTAGAGCTTGGCATGCTTAAGCCTCTCACGACTATTCTGTATGATCTTAATGTCCCATATAGAATCTTTGATGAGGTGGAACCGGATCCTTCACTGGAGACGATCCTGAGCGGCCTATCGCATATACTGGTGACGAAGCCTGACCTCCTAATAGCCGTTGGTGGAGGATCTGTCATAGATGCGGCGAAAGCGATCATCTTTTTCTGTTTGAGAGTGAAAGAAGAAGTCATCAAACCGGAAAAAATCGTGAAGCCCTTTTTTGTGGCAGTCCCAACCACTAGCGGAACAGGGTCTGAAGTGACTTCCTATTCCGTCATCACTGACAAGAAGAACAATCTGAAGATTCCCATCAGGGATAAAAGGATGCTGCCCGATGTGGCAGTGCTGGATCCCATTTTTACAGCCACTCTGCCAAAGAAAGTCATTGCCAATGCAGGCATCGATGTCATGACCCATGCAGTGGAAGCCTATGTCTCAAAAGAACATCATGAGATGGCTGATTTTTATGCGCTGGAAGCGGCGAGAAAGGTCTCGGTGCACCTGAAAAATATGTATGATGATGTTTCGGATGATAAGGCGCGTCTGGAGATGCATATCGCATCCTGCTACGCCGGCATCGCTTTTGAGAACAGTGGACTTGGACTCAATCATGGCATGGCTCATGCACTAGGGGCGAAATTCAAGCTTCCTCATGGACTGGCCAATGCACTTCTTCTACCGTACGTCATACGTTTTAACAGCAGTGAACCGATCTACGGTACGGAGGCTGAAAAAAGGTACAGAACCATGGCTGAATACATGAGAACATCAGAAGGCCTGGCGAAGGGCTGGGAAGAAGGGCTTGTCAATCAGCTGGAAAACCTCAAAAAACATCTGGAGCTTCCAAGCTCCATCAGAGAATGCGGCATTGAGGAAAAACAGTTTATGGATGCTCTGCCAGAAATGGTGAAAAATGCTTTGGCTGATTTCACCACAGGAAGCAATCCAAGAAAACCTGATGCACTGGACGTGGTGAAAATATATATCAGTGCCTTTTACGGGATCAAGGACATCCCATAAGAATAGGGATGAGAAGTGAGTTTCAGAAGTGACGATGCAGGAGGGGAATGATGAGCAAAAAACTGAGCGCAGCCAACGAACGTATAAGAGAACTGGAAAAGGTTCTGAAAAAGACAAATCTGCCGGACAAGAATGAAAAAGTAAGACTTGGTGTGGATTTGGGTACAGCTTATATCGTCCTTGTTGCTCTTGGAGAGGACGACAGACCTCTTGCGATGGAACATGAATATGCTGAAGTTGTACGTGATGGGCTGGTGGTGGATTTTATCGGAGCGAGGGAAATAGTATCAAGACTGAAGAGGAAACTGGAAGAGAGGCTTGATATAGAGCTTACAGAGGCATCTATTGCTGTACCTCCTGGTACCCAACCTGGAGACCAGAAAACCCATAAATATGTGGTGGAGGGAGCAGGACTAGAGGTGACTGAAATTCTTGATGAACCCACTGCGGCCAATGGTGTACTGGGCATTACTGATGGCGCCATCGTCGATATCGGCGGAGGAACCACCGGAATCTCCATTCTTCAGAACGGAAAGGTTGTCTACGTGGCAGATGAAGCAACAGGAGGGACACATATGAGTCTTGTTCTTGCTGGCCACTTTAAAATCCCTTTCATTGAAGCGGAGAATATGAAAAAGAACCCGAAAAAGCAAAGTGAGATCATCGGTCTTGTAAGGCCTGTCATGGAAAAGATGGCGAGCATCGTCAAGAAACACATCGAAGGTTATGACGTCCATGATATTTACCTTGTTGGTGGAACCTGCTGCTTACACGGAATCGAAGAAGTATTTGAAGATGCTTTGGGCATCCCGGTGAGTAAACCGAAGAATCCGTTTCTCGTGACGCCACTTGGCATTGCGAAGGGATCATTAAAAGTGTAAATATCCTAGGAGAAATACAATAAAACAAGATAAGAGAAGCAAATAAAAATCTCTCAGATAGCTAGAATGATCTGAGAGATTTCTATTTGTCGGGTATTTATTTGGGTGGAAAACCTAGTAGAAAGAATCATTTAATATAGTCACCCTAGATGTTTTAATAAGCTGATCATCTGATACAATATACTTATAAAGATATGCCTTTTCTATGGAGTCTTCTATTGAATACAAGGGATCTACCTTTTCTTCAGAAGTCTCTGATCCTTTTCTGTTTTTTCATCCATGTAGAAAAGGTAGAATAATATAGAGGTATGGAATCATCCTCATGAAGAAGATGGTATTTCAAATTAGAATGGAGTGATAAAATGCTGAAGGTAATCATAGCAGATGATGAAGAAAGGGTCTGCAGACTCATCATGAAACTTGTAGATTGGGAAGCGTTAGATATGGAAGTCTCAGATACAGCGCACAATGGAATAGAAGCTTTGGACATGGTAAAGAAGCATAAGCCCGATCTTATTATCACGGATATCAGGATGCCTGGGTATGACGGACTTGAAATGATCATGAAAGCGAAAGAACTGAAAGAAGATCTGGAGTTTATCATCATCAGTGGGTACGGACAGTTCGAGTATGCGCAAAAAGCGATAAAGTACGGAGTCAGCGACTATCTTCTGAAGCCTATTCAGAAGGTAGAACTGACGAATACTTTAGAGAAACTGGGAGAGAAGCTGAAGAATATAAGAGGCCAGCTATCCTCAACAGAGCTTCATGAAATCAGAACAAGGACAGACCTAGAAAGCAGAAGAATAAATTTTATGCGAAGCTTTTTTTCTGAGGATGGACTGGAGGATTTGTCGGAGCTGGATGAATTTAACAGCTTCTATGGACTCAATCTTGTAAAGGGGTATAGTCAGATTCTAGTCATGAAGATCGATGCCAGAGAAAAAATCCGAAGTGAAGAAAAAGAGATTATCGAAGAGAAGATACGGATTATTCTGGATGAGACCTTCTCTGAATACAATCTGCAGGAAAGAGAAGTTTATCTTGATGACCAGATGGTAGTGGTCTTCCTTCACTTTCCAGAAGAAAAAAGAGAAGACTATCTTAGACGCGGGAAGGAACTTCTTCATCTTTTCAAAGAAGAGATCTCTCTTCTGAAAAACAGGACACTGACCATGGGGCAGGGACATGTGGCAAAGAGTCTCTCTGAGCTTTCGAATTCTTATGAAACAGCAGTGCTTGCACTGGAGGACAGCTACGTGAAAGGTGTGGGCAAGGTTTACTATAGGGAAGATTCTGATTCTGTTCATTTCATCATAAAAGATGAAGTATATGAGTTTTTCGCCCTGTTTGAAAAACATCTGAGTATGCTTGACCAGGAAGGGGTAAGGAAGCTCCTTATAGGAATGAAAGAAAAAATCATCAAAGACGAGAATGTATCAGGGCATGAAGTACTTCATCTGACCAAGGAAATCTGTAATCTTTATAGTTTCACTATGCTGAAGAATAAGTTTTCTCTAGCTGAAAGCAGCACGCTTATGGATCAGTTCGAGAGCAGCATACGCTATGCTCAAAGCATAGATGAAGTGTTTCTGGCATTGGAGAAGAAGATTCTTCAATCCATGGAAGACGTGATCAGAAACAAGAAAGAGACATTATCAAAACCCATTCGAGATGCGAAAAAATATATGGAAGACAACTATATGGGGAGTCTTTCTCTTGATGAAGTAAGCCGCCAAGCCGGATTCACCTCCAGCTATTTCAGTGCACTGTTCAAGAAAGAGACGGGAATCAGTTTTATAGATCATCTTACTGAAATCAGAATAAATAATGCCAAAGAACTATTAAAAGATAAAGATCTTAGAATCATGGATATCTGTGAAATGGTCGGATACAGTGATGTGAAATACTTCACCCGATCCTTCATCAAAAGAACAGGATTGAAACCCAACGAATATAGAAAAATCTATTCATAGGAGGACAGCATGAAAAATCAGAAGAAAGGATATCTTGTAAAAAGAGGGTTATTTCTGATCTCTTCACTATATGGTGTTCTGGCACTCATGATGATCACGATTTTTATCTATGGAATAACAAACAATTCCTACCTTCCATTTATAATTTTTCTACTGCTGTCGGGAATTCTTGTGCAATATACCATCATTAATATCCTTAGACCCATGAGAGAAACCAACAAGACTCTTGCGCTTTTTTCAGATGGATATATTCTTAATGGAATCTACGATATCAGAGTGCCTTACAGCAAAGAACAGGAAGATGCTGTGCTGAAATTCGGGGAACTGATGAACACCAAAGAACTGATCAATTCCACAAAGAAACATGCAGAATATCTGGCGCTCCAGAATCAGATCAATCCACATTTTCTATACAATACGCTGGAGGGCATCAGAAGTGAAGCCCTTCTTGAAGGCGTGGAGACAGTAGCAGAGATGACAGAGGCTCTAGGCACGTTCTTCCGCTATACCATATCAAACCTGGAAAAGCTTGTGAGCCTGGAAGAAGAACTGGCAAACATCGAAAATTATCACAAAATTCAGCAGTTCCGTTTCGGAGACAGGCTCACGCTGACTGTTTCTTTCAAAGGAGAAAAGGAAAAGATCCTGAAGCTGAAACTACCCAAACTGACACTCCAGCCCATTGTGGAGAACTCAATCTTTCATGGGGTGGAGCGTAAAATCGGAAAAGGAAACATCCGTATTCATCTGGTACTGACACCAGAGAGGCTCATCATCACCATATCTGATGATGGTCTTGGCATGGATGAGGATAAACTGCTGGAACTGAAT
This sequence comes from uncultured Proteiniclasticum sp., assembly GCA_964643785.1. Lineage (GTDB taxonomy): Bacteria > Bacillota > Clostridia > Clostridiales > Clostridiaceae > Proteiniclasticum. Next base: position 7,259 of record CAZXUT010000041.1, on the reverse strand, counting down.
CAGAGGCTTAATGGCACAACCCTCGAATATCTTAAAGATGACTATGACAAAAGAGGCGGTATAGCGCTCGTCAATGTCAACAACAGAATCAAACTGATTTTCGGAGATGAATACGGCATCTATGTCTATAGCCGAAAAAATGCGGGTACGGATGTGGAGGTGACTCTTCCTGTAGTGGAGGTAGAGGGGAAAGATGATTGAAGAAGTATTGCGTGTAGAACATGTGACCAAAAAAGTGGATGGAATCCTTAGACTGGATAACATCCATTTCAATCTCTATAAAGGAGAGATTCTTGGCATGATCCCTCTTAATTCCCATGGAATCAAGGAGCTTATGAGTCTTCTTACTCAGAATTCACCACTGGACATGGGCAGAATCTATCTGGACGGCGAGCTTGTAAACTACTATGAGCACAGTAATCTGGGCATCAATAAAGTGGAGATCATAGACGTCAATACAAGGCTGGTGGAAGACTTGACGGTGGCTGATAATATTTTTGTTCTATCCAGAAATTATGGCGGAAGCATTATCAGCAGCAAGAAGCTCTATGAAGAGACAGAGCTTCTTCTTTCCGAGTTTGATATCCGCATCAGAACGGACGACCTGGTCATAAAACTGGACAGCTTCGAGAGAAGCATCATTGAGCTCATCAAATATGTTAAAAGTGATACGTCTCTCATCATCATCAATGAAATCTCCAGTTATCTCAGCACTACAGAGCTTCAGAAGTTTCATGCACTAATGAGACATTTTTCTGAAAAAGATGGAATCTCCTTTCTGTATATTGCAAATCATCATGAAGAGGCTTTTAAAATTTGCGAAAGAATCGCTCTGATGGAAGACGGAAGGGTCGTGAAGATTCTGGAAGAGGAAGCTTTTCAAAGCGAGAATATCCAGCCTTACATCATCTCTTTTGATCATCCTTATCTAAGACAAAATGAGGATGTAGATGGACCCTCGGGTATTCTGGAATTTAAAAGTGTGTTTTCAGGCACATTGGAACATCTTTCACTGAAAATCAGGCAGGGGGAATGCGTCACTCTTCTGGATATAGATAATTTTTCTATCGATGAGATTCTTCTTCTGATTCGTGGCAAGAATATTCCTCTTGGAGGAACGATTCTCTATGGTGGAAGCCCGCTCATCTATAAAAAAGGGGAGGACTTCATTGAGAAGGAAATGGCCATCATCGAAGAAAACCCTAAAGAAACCATGATCTTCAAAGATATGAGCTACTTTGACAACCTCACTTTTCTTCTTGACCGGAAACTGAATAAAAGTCTTATGCCTCATAGAATGAAAAAAAGCATACAGGAGGAATACTTCGAATATCTTGGTACGGAACTTGACAAGAAATACATGAGAGATGTGGGAACAAGAAGCAGCTATTCTCTTGTCTACCACAGAATCCATCTTTTCAGTCCTAAAATCGTGTTTCTTATTCAACCTTTCTCCAATGCGGATATGTATCTGAGAGCACACATCATTACGCTGATCAATTTCCTGAGAAAGAAGGGAATCACTGTAGTGATTCTGGCAGTAAGTATTCAGGATTCCCTGTCGGTGTCTGACCGTCTTCTCACCATTGAGAAGGGATCTTTCATCAGAGAATTCAAGAAGGAAGATTTCTATCGTTTTGAAAGATAAAGCCTATTTGTTAATGAACATCATAATATTGACCCCTTAATTCATAAATTACTCCCCTATAACAATGTAATCGTTATGATAGAATTGTTGTAAAGGAATACATTTATTGAATTAGGGGGGTTTTTATGGAGAACTATATAGTTGAGATTGAAGGCGTCAGCAAGAGCTTTCCAGGGGTCAGAGCACTCCACAATGTGAATTTCAACCTGAAAGCCGGAGAAGTTCTTGCACTCCTTGGAGAAAATGGAGCAGGTAAGTCAACCCTCATGAAAATTCTCAGTGGTGTCTATACTAAGGATGAAGGGATTGTGAAGGTTTTCGGACAGGAAGTGGAAGGAATGAATCCGCTGAAAGCCCAGGAAATGGGTATCTCCATCATCCATCAGGAACTGAATATGTGCCCCCATCTGACGGTGTATCAGAATATTTTCCTTGGAAGGGAAGAGACTCATAGAGGAATCATGTCAGATAAGAAGATGAAGGAAGAAGCAAGAAGGATTTTAGCTCAGCTGAATGTGAAAATCGATCCTGATGAAGTGGTCGGTAATCTTTCAGTGTCAAAGCAGCAGATGGTGGAAATTGCAAAAGCATTATCCACAGACTGTAAAGTGCTCATTATGGATGAACCTACATCCGCACTTACATCAAAAGAGATCGATGATCTTTTTAAAATCATCAAAAAGCTAAAGGCAGAAGGTAGAGGAATCATCTACATATCCCATAAGCTGGATGAACTGAAATATATTGCAGACCGAGTGATGATCCTCAGGGATGGTGAATTCATCACCAGTATGGATTTCAAGGATACGACCCTTCATGAGATTATTTCATTGATGGTAGGAAGAGAAATCAAGGAGAAATTTCCGAGAATTGCAAGAAAGGTCGGAAAGAAGATTCTTGAGGTGAAAAATCTCAATGCGGGTTATCTGGTGAGAGACATCAGTTTCAATCTGTATGAGGGTGAAATAGTAGGTATCGCTGGCCTCATGGGTGCAGGAAGAACCGAAACCACAAGAGCTCTTTTTGGAGCAGATCCGATGGATTCAGGAACGATTATTTTAGATGGCAAGGAAATCAGCATACAGAAACCCATGGATGCTATAAAGAGGGGAATTGTTCTGGCTCCAGAGGACCGAAAAAAAGACGGTCTGTGCACAAAACTGAGCATCATGGATAACATTGCACTTCCGAATCTGGATCTTCTGACAAATAAAATGGGACTTGTGTCTAGAAAGAAAGAGAAAGAAATGACGATAAGCACAGTTAATAATCTGAAAATCAGAATGGCCAATACTTCGGTGGATGCGGGGAGTCTTTCAGGAGGAAACCAGCAGAAAGTCGTAGTTGGTAAATGGCTCGCGAGAAATTCAAGAGTCGTCATCTTCGATGAACCTACAAGAGGAATTGACGTAGCTGCAAAGGTGGAAATATACAACCTCATGAACAAGCTGAAAGAAGAGGGCATAGGGGTATTATTTGTATCATCAGAACTACCTGAGATTCTTGGAATCAGTGACCGGATCATCGTCATGTGCGACGGAAGAATCACCAAGGAACTTGACATCAGTGAAGCGACTCAGGATGTGATTCTGAAGTATGCAACACAGTTTGAGAAAAAAATCGAAGATCAGGAAGCTGTATAGGCAGTAGAGGGGGAAAAATATGGAAGCCATCAAAAACAATGAAAGAATAAAGAAGATCATGGCCATTCGAGGGATGGGACAGGTCGTCACAGTAACCATTGGTCTCATCGCACTTATTATTGTGTTCGGAATACTGAATCCGACCTTCTTTTCACAGAAAAACGTGGCCAATCTTATGAGACAGATTGCTCCAATCGTCATCATCGGTATCGGACAGTCCTATGTACTTATTACAGGAAACATTGACCTGTCTATCGGATCGGTCATCGGTATGAGCGCTATGATATCTGCCAAACTCATGTCCATGGGGGTCAATCCTTGGATTGCAGTGGCACTGACCCTGGTGGCTGCTCAGCTGATTGGTGTCTTTAACGGACAACTGATTTCCAAAGCGAAGCTACCTCCGTTCATTGCGACCCTCGGAACAATGACCATTGCCAGAGGTATAGCGCAAATTGTAAACAACAATTACAACACCGATTCCATCGGTCAGGCTGCAGAAGGATTCAGAAACTTCTTCTATTATGGAAGAACCTTAGGCGTCTTTAATACAATCTGGATTGCACTGGTGATCTGGCTGATTTTCAACTTTATTCTGAGTAAGACCAGAACAGGAAGACATATCTATGCTGTGGGAAGCAACATCAGTGCAGCACATCTTTCAGGAGTCAATATTGTTTCCACAACAACGAAAGCATATCTAGTAAGTGCATTCTGCGCTAGCGCTGTGGGACTGATCCAGACTGCCACAAGCGGAATGGGTACCATGGATGCTGGAACCGGGTATGAAATGTATGCAGTGGCTGCCTCTGTAATTGGTGGTGTATCTACATTAGGTGGACAGGGAATCCTTCTGGGAACAGTTGTAGGCGCATCCATCTGGGGCGTTCTTCAAAATGGTCTTCAGTTTGCAGGAGCACCAGTCGCCATCAGAAATATCGTCATCGGTATCATCGTCGTCGTTTCAGTACTACTTGATATCATCGTCCGATCAAACCAGAATAAGGCGAAGAAGAAAGAACGGATGAGAGAAGCCGGTTAGTCAAATTAGTTATGAATGGCATAATGCCTGAAATAAAAATAAAATATTTAGGGGGGACCTATATTGAAAAAGAAGATTATTGCCTCAATGATGACACTCGCACTTGGGCTCACAGTATTTGCTGGATGCGCTGACACAGATGAACCATCCGCTGGAGGAGACAAGTACAAGGTATATCTCATTACAATGGATCAGATGGATCAGCACTGGGTAACAGTAGATGGTGGTGCAAAGAAAGCTGCAGATGAATTAGGTAACGTTGAATACACCTGGCTTGCTCCAGATGTAAAAGATGATGCCAAGCAGATTGAAAGTATCAATAATGCTGTTGCTGGTGGAGCAGATGCCATCATGCTGGCTGCAAATGGACCAGATGCTGTAACAGCTGCTCTGAAAGAAGCAGAAGATGCTGGAGTGAAGATTGTATATGTTGACTCACCAGCGGATTATCCAGCCATTGCAACTTTAGCTACAGACAATGAAGCTGCTGGTAAAACAGCAGGTGACGAAATGCTGAAAGCATTAGAAGCAAACGGCGTGACATCCGGTAAAATCGGTATCGTAAACGTCAATGCTGCAACTGCTTCCACAGTTGCAAGAGAAAAAGGTTTCAGAGCCGCATTCGAAGGGAAAGGATTTGAAATTCTTGAAACCCAATATGGAGATGGAGATGCAGCAAAATCAAAAGATATCGCTGCAAACTATATTACTGAAGGTGTTGTAGGTATCTTTGGAGCCAATGAAGGTTCAACAGTAGGCGCTGGAAATGCAATCAAAGAAACCGGTGGAGAAGTTGTAGGTGTTGGATTCGATAAATCAGATACAATTCTTGAACTGATCAAGTCCGGAGAACTTCTATGCACCATGGCTCAGAACCCGGATGTCATGGGTTATGAAGGGCTTAAAGTTGCTGTGAAAGCATTAGAAGGGGAAGAGATTACTGAAACAGCTGTAGATACAGGTGTATCTGTAATTGATGCAGCATCACTTAAATAAGAAATGATTGAAAAATGGGGTTACAGGAATGTAGCCCTTTTTTCATAGGACGAAAGGAGACATTATGAAAGGATATACGGAGAAGCTCATGGTCGATTTCTTCAAAAAATGGCCACAGCTGCTAAGTCTTCAAAATGCGATGGAGGAAGCGGTTAGCATGAGTGTAGAGAGGCTTAGAGAAGGGGGAAAGATTCTCATCTGCGGAAATGGTGGAAGTGCTGCAGACAGTGAACATATTGCAGGTGAACTTCTAAAAGAGTTTTATATTAAACGACCTGTGAAAGGGAAGCTGGCGGAAAATCTTAAAGATTCTTATGGTGAGGAAGGAGAATATCTTGTGAGGCATCTTCAAGGGTCCATTCCTGCCATCTCACTTGTGTCTCAGACAGGTTTTTTGAGTGCCTATGCAAACGATGCAGCGCCGGAGCTTTCATTTGCACAGGAAGTCCTAGGGTATGGGGAAGAAAAGGATATTCTCATCGCCATTTCCACTTCCGGGGATGCAAAAAATGTGAACTACGCTGCGATGGTTGCAAAGGTAAAAGACGTGAAGGTGATTTCTCTTACAGGGGAATCTGGAGGGAGTCTGAAAAAATATACGGATATACTTTTGAACGTTCCTGAAAGAGAAACTTATCTGATTCAAGAGCTCCATCTTCCGCTGTATCATCTTTACTGTAGAGGTGTTGAATACGAAATGTTCGGTGAGGAGATATGATGATTTTAGGATTTGACATCGGGGGTACGAAAAGTGCTGTGATTCTTGCTGAGGCGAATGAGGATGGAATTAAGTTTTTCGACAGGCGCGAAATAAAAACTACAGGTGACTGGAGAGCTGTCCTTGAAGAGCTCTCTCTATCAGGAGAAGAAATGCTGTCTAGATATAATACACTGGGAAAGGATTTTAAGATCGGGATTTCCTGTGGTGGACCCTTAGATGCGGATAGAGGAATCATATTATCTCCTCCTAATCTTCCCGGATGGGATGCGGTACCAATAGCTGATTATTTTGAAGCTAGATTCAAAGCTGAAGCAAAGCTTCAGAATGATGCAGATGCCTGCGCGTTGGCAGAATGGAAGTACGGAGCTGGAAAAGGAACAAGGCATATGATTTTTCTTACATTTGGAACAGGGCTTGGGGCAGGAATGATTCTGAATGGAAAACTATACAGAGGGGTTAGCAACATGGCGGGCGAGGTAGGTCATATAAGGCTCACTGACGATGGTCCTATCGGATATGGGAAAAGAGGAAGCTTCGAAGGATATTGCAGTGGAGGCGGCATTGCTCAGATTGCAAAAAAAAGAGCAAAAGAACTGCTTTCTGAAGGAAAGAAGGCTTCCTATGTTAAGCAAAGCTTTGAGGATATTACAGCAAAAGATGTAGCGATTGCAGCTGAAAAAGGGTATGAAGATGCACTAGAGGTTCTTCGGATTTCCGGCAGATATTTTGGGAAAGGATTATCCATATTAATAGATATTCTAAATCCAGAAATTATTGTCGCCGGCTCTATTTATGCAAGGTCGGGTCATCTTTTCAAGGAAGAGATGGAAGAAGAAATCAATAAAGAATCTCTAAGCTATTCAAGAAATGCATGCAGAATTCTACCGGCAAAGCTAGGTGAATCCATAGGTGATTATGGCGCTGTCGTTGCGGCACTTGGCGAGCAGTGATTCATTAATGACAAATGGCATCTGAGTTATGATGTTCTAGAAAACCTGGGATTATCTGAGAAGTAATCTGGCATGGTCAAGTTCTCCTCCACCAGATTTTTAGATGGAAAATGGATACTAGGTGGAATGTTGGAGCTGAATTTTTCCTGGAATGATAGAATTCCCTGCTGAACATGTAGTCAGCCATAAAAGAGAGGTATAATACTTAGTGTAGAATTATTGTTGGGAATACAAAAAAAGAGAATAGCTCTAACCGTGT
>CAZXUT010000040.1:19359-34019 GCA_964643785.1 uncultured Proteiniclasticum sp. | reverse complement strand
TGCGTAACGCAGTGATATCAAGGGTTATTGTCTACTAAACTCCTAAAGTCAGGAATTATCAGCATGCAATAAGTTCTTCAGAATATGTAGTGATCAGTTCTCAATAATTCCCTCCTATCTTCATATGAATTTCATCGTTCTATCGGCTGACTTAGTCCATATCAAAAGAGTGGATTTCTCTAATTTAATTTCCATCCCTTAATTCTAGTATCATCTTTGATCCATTCGGCAGCTATTTCCAGCGTCACGTATAAAACATATTAAGTGTAAAGATATATTTTAATACTATAATTTACATTTAAGTTTAATTTTAAACGCAATAAAGACCTCGAATATCTATTCGAAGCCTTTAGTAAATACTCTTATTAATAGTATAGAATATTCTAAAAACGATTACAATATAGCCGAAATAATAAGTTTATATAACTCGTTCCATTTTTGAGCATATAATCTCCATCAGAAACCTTTACCTATGTTTAATGATATCTATCTGATATTATTTTATTAGTTCGAAAGTAAATATGAGTAGAAGAATATAATCATATTTACTCTTATGGTGTCTCCACATCAGGAACAATTGGTTCTATACTCTTATCGTTATCATCTAAATGAATCCATGTAATTTTATATATTTTTCCGATTTTCTCTCCCATGTTCATTATATATTCTTCAATCAACATCTTAGCTCTCTCCTGAGCACTTGCCAGAAGAGCTTTATCATTCGATGCAGTCATTAGCATGTTCTCCTGAGCTGATGCAAAAGCTTTCGTTTCATCTTCACCTGTAATTTTAGCTGAAGTCTCATCAACAATATACGAAGCATCTGTTAGAGAATTTGGGTCCACTTTATAGTCAAGAACCTTTGCCTCTGGGATTTGTATTGTGAACCCTTCACTATTCTCTTCAATCTTCAATAGCGATGGATCAATTCCAATCTTTACAATACCACTGTATTCAATCCAAAATTTCTTGTCTTTCGCCCAGAATAGAAACTTAGAAGCATCTTTCTCTTTCACTTTAGCGACATTGTGATAATAACACTCTAGAGTTGCAAGCTTAGTGATAGACTTCATTTCAATCACTTCAGGTTTTTTGAATAGAGCCTGTTGGTCTGTACATGAATAAAGCGTAGAGGATAATCCTGCAATAAGTATCAATGTGGTGATTTTTTTTAATATACTCATTCTGCACCTCCAAAAACAACTTTTAGTTCATAATTATCTTTTAGAAAAGGAGTCGTAATAGCTTTCATCGTATTTTCTGCATTCACTCTCGCAAATATATAGATTGAATCTTCTTTGCTACTCTCTATGGTTACATCTGCGATACAGGCATCATATGCGCCATCAGATATACCACTTTTGTTGACTTTGTCATTCAGAAATATGTAATCCAGTGATCCTATATCTACAATTACATCCTGAATCGTGATTTCAGGTATTTGTAACTCGACTATTTTTTCTTTTTCATTCGTATTTATTTCTAATTTATTAAAATCGAACCCCGCATTTACTTTTGCATTATATGATACGTAATAGTCAATTTTCTCTGAGTTCTTTTCATTCTTTACTTCTGCTATACCATTGTACACAGCCTGAAATGTGTGTAGTTCACTGGCATCGAATATTTCCTGCAGTTCGGAGACTGTTATTATTTCCATCTTCCCGTCATCTTTACCTAATACTTTTGAGCCAAGAAATCCAAGACCTATAATCACTGCCAGTAATATTAGTTTGCCAATCATTCCTATTTTTCTAAACCTAGAAAATAAAAATGCTTTCTCATCTTGTTTTTTCAATTCGCCATTACCTCCTTTATTCTCCATTCTGTTTCTCCCTTCATTATCGCATCTAGATTGATGATTTGATATATGTATTGTTTGTTGTCAAGTGTAATCTATCCCAACATTTATGTCTGTATACGTATTGAACATATGACTTTATTACTCCTGAAGTTCTGTGATTTATTTTACAGTAATTCCATCATCCTTTGAAGAATTGAAGTAACATACCCTCTTTGATATCTTCTCTCAAATGAACCATTGCTAAAATGATCTTCTCGCAATAACATTGTGAGCAACGCTGCACACAACTCGTAATCAGCTTCCGGTAATCTTTTCATTTCAACTTCCACATCCATCGGACTTGTAGTTAAATAATTATAATAATTATGCTTAAGATCCCCAATATCACTCAAACAATCATAATAGTGGTTTTCACTACTCGAATTCATTTCCATTAGACTACGAATTTTATCTTTTTTCTCATTCTTTGTCATCTTATTTACTCCTTGTATAATATATTTAATATTCTTTCAAATACTATATGAATACATTTATATAGTTTTCATTATACAATAATTAGATACCTTAGTTTATGAATTCAGATTCAATGAGCGGCTAAAGGAAAAGCCTGGACCCAAAAAAGAGATTTCCCACTACCCGCTTCGGATAATGTGAAATCTCATTATTTCTAAACGCTATAGCACAACTACACAGAAAAAGAAGATCCTTTTAGTCCATCTTCTTCAAGATGTCTTTATTTTCTAAAACGTAACCATATTTTGAGATATCTCATTCCCACCAAAAGGATGACGGCATGGAATACTCTCCATTTAATATAACCGTTTCACCAATTTTAGGCGCAATCAGACTTACTCCAGATTTCTCAGAAGCGATTAAGGCTCTTTCTATTGGTTCTGAAAAACGATGAAAAGCCAGGGTAAAGGCTCCCCAATGAATTAGCATCATATTCTTGCCTCTTACATCTAAATGAGCCTGCACCGACTCTTCAGGGAACATATGACTGTCAGACCAACGCCTGTCATATTGTCCACCTTCAATTAAAGTAAGGTCAAAGGGTCCATATTTCTCTCCAATTTCCTTGAAATGGGTGTCGTAACTGCCATCTCCGCTTGTATACAAACGGGTCTTCTCTCCAAGAATGACCCAACCGCCCCATAGGGTAGAATTTCCATTTAGCAGTCCTCTGCCAGAAAAGTGTTTTGACGGAGTGAGTGCTACAGTTAAGCCTTGAAAGTCTATTTCATCCCACCAGTTCAGTTCTGTAATCCTCTCTTTTTCAACGCCCCAATCCATCAAGTGCGCACTTACACCAAGAGGAACGAAGAAATGACCGACCTTGCTTTTCAGTTTTTTAATCGATGGATAATCCAAGTGGTCATAGTGATCATGGGTTAAAAAAACCGCATCAATTTCTGGCATTTCATCAATAAGATGCAGAAGATCCTCACTGTAGCGTCTACTTCCCACGAATGAAACAGGTGAAGCAACAGGACCCAGCATAGGATCAATAAGTATCTTTTTACCATCAATACTGAGTAAAAATGCAGAATGACCGAACCAGGTTAAAGTGTCTTCCACACCTCCGATTTTATTCCAATCAGTTTCGGACACAGGCAATGGTCCAGAAGGTTTGCGTTCTTTTGAACTTGATAGAGAATCCTTAATCATCGAGATGATATCAGATGCACTCATGTCCATCGACGCCGGTGTTTGATTTTGAAACTTTCCATTTTTATAATTGTCTAATTTACTGTACTGTTCCTTCATCGCACGATCTGGGTTCCCCCCAAAGGCTGGATTAAGGTTTATGAATAATGTTACGACAACAAAAAGAGCAATTAAAAATCCCAATATATAGTACATGATTTTCTTCAATACTCCTTTCTTTAGACGATTGAATCTAGCCATTTTTATGATCACTACTTTCAATAATTGATTTTGAATGCTTTTGAACAACCTTCTCTTACAGCTTTCATTATTAAAAGCTGCTCTTTAAAACTGAAAAACTGGACTTCATGTGTAAGTAAATAGATTTCCAAACTTCTGGATATACTCTTCATTCTAATTCTTAGCATCCTTTATTTAAACATAAAGCTTTTGCCTCTATATAATTATAATACATCGAAGACGTTTTGTTTCCATATTCTAAAAATAGTGATTTAAGGAGTTATCCAATCAATCACAGATAGAGAAGACTGATTTTTTATACTCGCCTTTTTAAATAATTGGAATATCAAATTTCGACACATATTCCTCAATCATACTCACTGATCGATCTGCAAGCTCTTAAAAAGAGAGAACTCTTCCGCAGGTATTGATAGTTCCACATAGACCAATTCATGAATTTCCATAAAATATCATCTGAAAAGTCTCTTCTCCACTTCCTGAAAATAGATTCCTGTATGCTCTTCGCTCCAGTGCCACAGCTTATCTGATAGCACCTTATCCTGTGCTCTTCTTGATACTGAGACAGGTTTTCTGTTGTAGAAGTACTTGCCACTGACTTTTTCAATCGATGCTTCTGTGCCAAGAAAAACCGCAGTGTCCGCACCTTCTTCAGGAGTCTTGAAAAAGGGCTTAAGCAGTTTCATGATTCCTTTGCCGAATCCTGTTTCTCTGTTTACACCCATATTTGTCCCCACGGCACCAGGATGACAGCTGTTCACTGTAACCCCATAGGGAATAAGTTTTCTGGATAGCGCTTCCGCAAAAAGCACATTAGCAAGCTTGGACTGTCCATAGGCTTTGAAAGGTCTGAAACTCTTCTCCATCGTCAGATCCTCAAAGTTGATCTTTCCCCACTTGTGGGCACCTGAAGCCACCTGAACTATTCTGCTTCCCTGATGCATCAGGGGAAGCAGTAACATGGTGAGCTCAAAATGGCCAACATGATTGACCGCAAACTGCATCTCAACACCGTCTTTTGTGAGTTCTCTTTGCGTAGTGATCAATCCAGCATTATTAATCAGAAGATCCACATGGCTATATTTCATCGAAATTATCTCAGCAGCTTCACGAATAGATGAAGCATCGGAAAGATCGCAGAGTACCATCTCAAAGCGATCAGGATATTCCTTCTTCAGTTCCGTGAAAGCTGCTTCCCCTCTTCTCTGATCCCTCACCAGCATCAGAACTTCATATCCTTTTTCAGCAAGCATCCTTGCTGATGCCTTCCCCATACCTGAATTTGCACCTGTAATAATTGCTGTCTTTCTTCTCTTTATCACGCTCTATACACTCCTATCCATACTGTGTTTTCTTACTTATATCATACATGTTTTTTCCTGAAGAAGCTTGCATTGCAGATGCTCATTCTTTTGACAAGGTCGTGGAGTAAATGTAGAGGTCTGTGTCGACTTTCTCTACGATGATTTTTATTTTTATCCCTCTTCACTGAATCCAACTACTGCATTGCTATTGAGTGAAGTCTGTTCAGGCCCAACACTATCTGAATCATAGCAATCAGATTTGAAACCATGATATACTGAAATAAATAATGGTATATTAAGATGAAAGTTAAATGGAAAAATATAGTTTTTTAACAACAATAGGATCTGCAATTCGAATTTTTATTATTCTTATGAATGGCTGGAATTTCATAACCCTTGATAATGCTCATTTCGAACAGGAGGTGTCACTGTGAAAGTAACCTATAAAATGATCGACAAACAACTGAGAATTAGGGGATTCCTTTTTACTCTTCTTACCCGTAGATCAAGTGAAGCTAAATTCGTAAAATTCATGCATAAATTAAAGAAAATAACGGATAAGCAGAAGGGACTAAAAATCAAAGGTCTGCATTCCACTGAAGAATGGATTACTCGTGAAGATGGGTCTAAATTACGACTATGTATCTACAGACCACCTGGCGAATATAAGAATGCACCTGGCGTCCTCTGGCTTCATGGTGGAGGATACGCCCTTGGGATACCGGAGTTTTTTTTCTATACCTACAAAAGACTGATTAAGGCAAGTGGTTGCACAATTATAGCTCCCGATTATAGACTCTCAATTGAAGCTCCTTATCCGGCAGCCCTAGAGGATGCATACGCTGCTCTTAAATGGATGAAAAACCATGCAGAAGATCTTGGCATAAGAGACGATCAGCTGATGGTCGGTGGCGAAAGTGCTGGTGGAGGCCTCGTAGCTGCTCTTACTCTTTATGCCAGAGATAAGGATGAAGTGAATATCGCATTTCAGATGCCCTTATATCCAATGATTGATGACCGGATGACAACAGAATCAGCAAAAGAAAACAATGCACCAATATGGAACTCCAGGATGAATAAATGGGCCTGGAAGTTATACCTAGGTGAGTTGTACGAAAAAGATGTTCCGGCTTATGCAGCCCCATCCAGGGCTTCAGATTATCATAACCTTCCCCCTGCAGTCACATTTGCTGGAACACTCGAACCCTTCAGAGATGAAACTGCCCAGTATGCTGAAAACCTCATAAAAGCGGGTGTACCTGTTGATTTCAAGTTATATAGTGGCTGTTATCATGGTTTTGATCAAATAGTTCCTGGAGCAGATATAAGCAAGAATGCTACAGAATTTTTTATGAATTCTTTCAATTACGCGGTAGAACACTATTTTTCAAAGCAGAAGTAGTATGGTTTTTCTATAAATCAAAATTAACGACAAATACTTTATCAGACTTGGTGAAGACCCCTTCTTTTTTTCAACATGCATTGGATTTATAAGAATCAGTCACTAATGGAAAAACACTAAAAGCATCTACTAACAGATGCTTTTAGTGTTTTTTTGTCTTCATCTCATATTAATAAAAAACCGGAAAAAGAGTAGTAGATCAATAGCTTCTACTTGTATTCTTAACTTGCCAAATACACTACACTTATAGCTTCAATTATTGTTTTAAGCTTATTTCGACGGATTCTGTTCCCCAGAAGCCTGTCTGACCTTGCAGTACTGCAGTATTCAAGTCCAGATTTTCACCAACTTCAAAGACCACTTTTCCAGTCTTGCTTAACCCAGGGTTCACCTGCTGTAAAAAGAAGTCCTCTTCATCCATCATCGCCATCATTACTTTTCCATCAGTGTTTGGCTCATATACAACACCTTCTAATGTAATCAACTTAAAATAACTGGAGTTAATCGTCAAAGCTTCCTTTTTCTCATTTTTAACGGTGACCTCTAAAATGACATATTTCCCCTCAGTAACAGCGCTTTCAATGAATTCATTCCCGGGTGATATTTCCTTGGTTTCCTCAATACTATTCACTGTAAAAGACACATCAGCAATCTTTGCGGGTTCACCAATTCCTACTTCAACAACATCTACTGATGTTTCAGCTTCTTTAGGTTGATCGTTTGTGGAATCAGTATTTTCCTGTGCTACTACATTTTCGCCATCTGCAATCGGATTTTCATCATCTCCACCACCTAATGCAGCACCAATAATAACAATTGCCAACAGCCAGACCCACCACTTCTTGTAAATTGGTTTTTTGATCTTTTCTCTTTTCATGATACCCTCCAAACTAAATTTATATTTTTAATTGATATTGAAGTAATCGTAGCACTTCATGTGTACATGAAAACGGACACTTCCCTGTAAGTGAACAATCACTTATCGATTCTGCTTCTGGAAAGTTAGTTTATTCAATCAGAGTGCGATCTCACTGTTCATCGCATTGGATACTGGTTTTTTTGAAGTTATAAGTCCAGATCAACAGAAGCATAATATATATGTCTTGCTATCCTGATTGAAGTTTTCAATAATCCATCTGGCTGTATGACTTATCATTCGTTTACTACAAATATCAATTTCACTTCATTACAAAAACTCCCCCTATGGTGGACAGTATTATTATTTTACTGTCTACCATAAGAGGAGTTTCTCATTTGCTCAAAACTCATCTAGATAAATTATTTATTATAGATATCACTTCGATGCCCCACAGTGAGAATAAGAATAATAATCTTATCTTCATTGATTTCAACCAATAGACGGTAATCTCCTATTCGATATTTCCATTGACTCGCTCTATTCTCACGCAGACCTTTACCAAACTGCCTTGGGTCCTTACATCCTTCCAGATTTTCCCCAATCCAGGCAAGTATGAATCTTCTGGTATGACCATCAAGCTTCTTAAGATCTTTTAACGCCAACTGAGAATATAAAACGGAATACATTACTTCTTCTCCAATTGTTCAATCACTTCTCTATGAGAATAGGTAACAGGATTTTTATGGTATTCTTCCACTGCCATGTCATAAGCCTCTAAATCATATTCATCCTCAATTCTCTGTAAAACGGTCTCCCGGATCAGTTCAGAAACAGACATTTTCTTCAATGCAGCATATTTGCGAAATAGAGCATCTTCTTCATCATTTAATCTAAGTGAAATAGACATGCTTACACCCCCCCTTTGTATTACATTGTAATACAAAGGGTATTCTTTGTCGACTAAGAACTTGTTTCATAATAATCCCCCTTCTTTCCTGATTCATTATTAACTGCTTTTACATCCGAAAGGCACTTCAGTGCACACTTATATTATGATGAGTCTTTCTCTCTCTATTCACAGGATTACTACTCTAGCATCAGCACTTAAAGAAGCAGCGGACCAGAATAATCTTTATTATCCTGATCCGCTGCTCCATTGGCT
This sequence comes from uncultured Proteiniclasticum sp., assembly GCA_964643785.1. Taxonomy (GTDB): domain Bacteria; phylum Bacillota; class Clostridia; order Clostridiales; family Clostridiaceae; genus Proteiniclasticum. The sequence goes on along the minus strand of CAZXUT010000040.1, from coordinate 25,583 downwards.
ACTCTCCCTTTTAAAACATTGATAGTCCCCTTTCATGCCTTATGGTATGTTGAACCACCTATTGTAAAGTAATAGAAACGTATCAGTTTAAAGGGGGGACCTCTTTACTGATACGTTTCTATTATTTAAGTTATTAAGTTATTAAGCTATTAAAGTTATTTAAGAAAACAAATAGTTAGAGCACTTCTTCCTGCTCCATACCAATGAGATCAAATTTCTCTCGGCTGACGATAATCTGGAAGTGATCACTTTCCGGCTTTTTGGTCTTTATAATCACTGATTTAGTACTTAAATCATAGTACCAACCAGCGTCTACTTCATCCATATTTTCCTTCACAAGGAATCTAGGAATGGTATTACCATCAACACTCACCCAAAGCGCACCTTTTTCTCTGCTTTGCACTCTAAGCGTCATGTTCGTAACAGTATCTTCATAGGAACCTTCTTTATCAAAGGTTATAATAATTTTCTCCCCAGCATCCACATTGATTTTAGTTCTATTAAAGACCCCATTTTCATGGTCCTTTGAATGCCCATCATCATCATAAAAGAGAAAACTACTTCCATGCTCAGCACTAATGACAAAATCCAGATTCTTCATAATATCAGTGGACGCCTGATGGATATCCTCTGAAGTCATAAAGATTGCATCACCTCTTAGAAACATTGGGATAGAATGATATTCAACCGGTATCGTGATGGTCTGACCACCCTCATATACCTTGTAGTTGTCGTTCATGTCATACCATATCGTTCCTTCTGGTAAGTAAATAATCCTCTCCTTGGCTTCTTTCTCCACTATATTCGCAACCAGAATTGAAGGTCCGAACATAAATGTCATAAGAGCATCCTTATAACAGTTCATATCCTGTGGAAACTCAATAAATAATGGTCTCATAGCAGGAACACCAGTCTCGTGGGCTTGTCTCATCAGTGAATAAAGATAAGGAATCATCCGATATCTCAATGCAAAAGCATCTCTGATATCTTCAAGGTGCTCCTCATACATCCATGGCTGGGTTACAGTATTGTCTGAGTTCGCTGAATTCATGCAGAATCTTGGCTGGAATATTCCACTTTGGATCCAACGAAGAAGAAGCTCTCCTTCAGGTGCTGGACCTGCAAATCCTCCAATATCGCAACCCATGTTAGGTACTCCTGAGAGTCCCATTCCTATTATTGTAGCAATATTGAACTTCACTGTTCTCCAGTCTGTCAGATTATCTCCACCCCATACCTGAGCGTAACGCTGAATCCCAGCATAACCTGCACGGTTAATGATATATGGACGCTCATTCGGATACATCTCAGCAAGGGCTTGCTTACCTACATAAGCCATCATATTGGAATGTATGATTTTCAAGTCCTCCATGGTACCGCCTTTTCCATTGTTATCGCAAAAAGCTTTTCGATCTTCGATACCATCATATTCACAGTTGTCATTCCAGACTGTTTTTGACCCTTTTGCAAGGAGAGTTTCCTTAAGTAGTTCCTTCCATGTATTTCTTCCAGACTCACTGGTGAAATCCACAAAACGGCCCTTACCTCCCCACCATCGTCCCTGATAGTCTTCACTTTTGTCAGGGCTCTTTACAAAAACATCATTTTTTTCAAATCTTTCTTTATAAGGATGATTAGGCAGGATACCTGGTTTCATATTAGGAATGACATTTATGCCCATCTTTTCCATTTTTTCGAAGAATCCTTCAGGATTCGGAAAACGTTTTTTGTTCCAGTTAAAGATGTAACGCAGCTTATCTTCCTCTCCTGCAGAGTAGCCTGAGGCAAGCCAGAAATTATCAATATAGATTTTCTCCTTAAAATGCTTCTCTATTACCTTATAGATTTCCTCGTCGCAATTCTCTTCAAGTTCAGCATAGTACATGGTAGAGGCTGTATAACCTAATGACTGCTTGGTGGGTAGAATCGGTCTACCCGTCAGCCATGTGTAGCCTTTAAGCACTTTTTTCATATCCGGACCATAAATCACAAATAGATCCAGATCTCCGCCTTCTACCTGATAATAAGCATATCGATCCCAATATCCACTGATTTCATTTCCCATATCAAAGATGCTGTCATGAGCATTATTGTAGAAAAGTCCTACAGAACGCCCCGTTTCTTCCTGGGCACGGATATAAAAAGGGATGTGCTTGTAGAGAGGTTCTCCAAATTCCGGGTCATGACCTATAGCATCCTTCGGGGACATTCTCATTCTGCGTCCCATTTTGTCTATATGACCTGTCTTTTCTCCAAAGCCATAAAAATGCTCTTTCTTGGGATCAATACAAGTATAGTGAGAAAGTCGTCCTAAATGGTCTTTCTCATAGGCTCTTTCCTTAAGATCCTTATATATTAGGTTCCCTTCAGCATCTTTAAGAACAAAGCTTAGAGGCTCTTTTCGAAGAACCAGTGTCAGCTCCTTTGTCTTAAAGGTGATTTTACTTTCCGTCTCCTCATAGGAAGACTTTACTGGTTCAATTCTTGTTCTCTCCTCAGAAAGTAGTTCATCCAGTTCATCATCCCATGCCGTGGTTACCAAAGCATAAGATGATTCTCTGAATTCCTTATTGAAACTCGTACGAATACGCACAATGTGTTCATCCATGAAGATAATCAGAATATCTGCTTCATCACCGTGAATTAAATATCCTTTATCTATCTTTTCTATGGACACGTATTTTTTTAGTAACATCATAGTCTCCTTTATTACATTCCAATGAGATCAAAATCTTCGAAGGAAACAGTAAGTGTAATATTCTTCCTTGGATTTGGATACTTGATCTCTACCGCTCTCTTTGTCTGGCTATAGTACCATCCTTCTGTTGACTCCTCATACTTGCTTCTCGAGAAGTAATGCGTTAACTCCTGTTCTCCAAGAGTCACCCAATATGGACTTCTATCTTTCCGTATCATTTCCACAGATACATCTAGAACCTTATCCTCATAAGTACCTTCAGAGGTGAAGTTGACCTTTACAACAGCCTTCCCTTCCATTGTCACATTGGTCTTCCTGAAGTCTCCCTTTTTAAAGCTGTTGGTTACTCCATCATCATCGTATAAGGTCATGGTGCTTGGTTCTCCAGGGACCATGATAAAATGCATCTTTGATACATGATCATTCTCCATGCTCATAAGCTGATTTTTCGCCATCGGTACGATAGATCCTTCCCGCAGGAACATTGGTATACTTTCTATTGTTACAGGTACCTCTATGGTTGTACCACCTTCATGGCATGCATAGTTATTATTCCACTCATACCATTTTGTACCTTCTGGCAAATAGACTTCTTTGGAAGTAGCTCCCTCTTCTAATACATTTGCTACCAGAATATCTCTCCCGAACATAAACTGGAAGCTCTCATCATATACTTTTGAATCTTTCTGAAACTCGTATACAAGAGGTCTCATGATCGGTGCACCTGTAATTGATGCTTCGTATTCCAAGGAATAAAGATAAGGTGCAAATCTGTATCTAAGAAGCATGGCATCCCTGATTATTCCTTTTGATCCTTCATACATCCAAGGTTCTGTTACGGTATTGTCATTGCTCGCAGAATGTATTGAGAATCTCGGTTGGAATATGCCGTTCTGAATCCATCTGACGAACAGCTCTTCTTCTGGTGCCGGTCCTGCAAAACCTCCAATATCCGCTCCCTCATTAGGCTGGCCTGATAATCCCATGCCTGTAATGATAGGAATATTATACTTTAAGCTTTCCCAGCTGGTGTAGTTGTCCCCACACCATGTCTGTGCATATTTCTGGATCCCAGCACTACCACTTCTACATACCACATAAGGTCTTACATTTTCGTCATGTTCTTTTATTGCATCAGCTGCAATCTTGCACATCAAAGTACTCATTAGTGGCTTCAGCTGAGCAATCGTACCACCAGTTCCCTCATAGTCACATATGGCGTCCTTATCTAAAATACTATCGTACTCACAGTTGTCGTTCCAGATGGAATTGGTTCCCACTGCGATCAGGTTATCGATCATGTAGTTCATCCAGGCACGTCTGGCAGAGCTTTTTGTGAAGTCCCAGAATGCGCCTACACCACCCCACCATCTACCAGTTGCAAATCCATTTCCTTCGGAATCCTTCACAAAGACATCTTTCTCTATGAATTCTGGAAACAGAGGATGCTCAAGAAGGATCCCTGGCTTGATGTTAGGTACATTTTGAGCTCCCTTCTCATTCATTGCAGCAAAGTATGCTGAAGGGTTCTTGAATCGATCGTTATTCCATGTGAAGCCGAATCGTCTTCCATTTGTATTGGTATACCCTGAAGACAAGTGGAACCCGTCAATCGGGAACCCTTCCTCCTTGATCGTATCAATGAAATTAAGGATCGCATCATCACTGTCCTTTTCGATTTCAGGATAGAACATGGATGACCCCTGGTAGCCTAGTGCCCTCTTTGGTAAAAGCATTGGTCTTCCCGTTAGAAAAGTGTAGTTATCTACAATCTTTTTCATGGAATTTCCACCAACGAAGAAAAGATCTATATCCCCACCATCTGCTTGCCAGTAAGTATAGCGACTCCAGTAATTACTCTTCTCACTGCCCATATTAAAAACAGACTCATAAAAGTTATTATAGAAAATACCAACAGCCTTCTGGGTTTCCCTGTTCAGTCTTATATAGAACGGGATATGCTTATAGAGCGTATCCATCTTCCTTGAATCATACCCCATGGCATCTGTAGCTCTTTGGCGAATGAATGCCTTGTTCTTATTCAGCTCTCCACCTTTTTCACCAAAGCCATAGTAGCACTCTTCTTCATCAAGCATTCTACTGTAATGATTTATTCTATTATTTGAGTCTTTAATATAGGGTGTTCCTTCCAGATCACTATAAAGTAGAGTTCCATCCACATCATAAAGTCTTATCGCGAACGGTTCCTTAACTAGTTCAAGGCAAAGGGATTTAGATTCGAAGAGAATCTTTTCCTTCGTCTCTGTAACCTTAGGTGTTACAGGCGTGAGCCTCGTTCTCTCCTCACCAAGGAAATCATCCAGTCGATCATCCCAGGCTGTAGCGGATAAGATATAGGAAGCTTCGTCCTCATTCTCATCAAATGAAGTTCTAACCCTCACAATCTCATCTGTCAGGAAAATCACCTTCATCGTTGAACAGTTGGTCTGAATGAGATGAATTCCTTTTTCTGCTCTCATCCCTTTAAATTCATTTGTTATCTTCATATCATACTCCTTGCACACATATCATCATTTTTTTTGTTGATTTGAATCTTATCCTAGAAAGAAGGCACAAGATCAAACATATATGGAAGCCATAAAGAAAGGGCTGGAATATAGGTTACTAGAAGCAACGCTACGACCATAGCTAAAAATAAAGGAATTATATATTTTGTAACCCCTTCTATAGATACCTTTCCTACAGCACATCCAACAAATAAACAGGATCCTACTGGTGGCGTTACTGAACCAATCCCAAGATTCAAGATCAGCATAATCCCGAAATGTACAGGACTCATACCGATACTTGCGATGATTGGAAGGAAGATCGGAGTGAAAATCAGTACCGCAGGAGTAAGGTCAAGGAACATTCCCATGACAAGAAGGAATACATTCATAATAAGTAGAAGTACGTACTTATTATTGGAAGCCCCCATGATCATCTCACTGATTGCTGCTGGGATACCTGAATACGACATGACATAAGACATGATTGTGGATGCTGCGATAAGAAACAGTATGGTTGCTGAGCTTATCATCGTATCTGCCAGTAGATCATAGACGTTCTTGACGTTCAGCTCTTTATAGAGAAAACCCAGAAGTCCACAATATAATACTGCAACAACACCCGCTTCTGTAGCGGTGAACCACCCTGCAAGAATACCTGCCATTACCAGGATGACTGCAAATAGAGAAGGAATAGCGTCAATTACAATTTTTAGTGGTGAAGCTGTCTCCTTCACACTGGATTTCTTATATCCTTTCTTTGATGCCATTATAATTGCACCAATAAGGACACTGATTCCTAGAATTATTCCTGGAATGTAACCAGCCATGAAAAGCGCTGCGATGGAAACACCACCTGCAGTGATAGAATAAAGAATCAGTGGACCACTTGGTGGAATAATGATTCCTGTTGGTGCTGAACATATATTTACAGCAGCAGAGTAGTTCGGATCGTATCCTTCTTCTCTTTCAAGAGGACTCATGATACTTCCCATTGCAGAAGTTGCTGCAACAGAAGA
>CAZXUT010000040.1:0-19259 GCA_964643785.1 uncultured Proteiniclasticum sp. | reverse complement strand
CTCTTTCAAGAGGACTCATGATACTTCCCATTGCAGAAGTTGCTGCAACAGAAGACCCGGATATGGCACCAAAAAACATATTTGCTAAGACATTTGTAGCTGCAAGATATCCTGGGATCCATCCTACTACTAGTCTTGCAAGCCTTACAAGTCTCTGCGCTATACCACCTTTATTCATAATATTTCCTGCTAGCGTAAAGAAAGGAAGTGCCAGGAGTGCAAATGAATCAATCCCTGAAAATACACGTTGAGCCGCCGTTATGGCGAAAACTGAAGGATCAAAACTAAAGAAAGCGGTGACAATCGATGCAATTCCGATTCCGACTGAAATTGGCACACCGGTAAAGAGCATGATAAAAAAGATTCCAAACAATATAAGTGTTGATTGAATAACCATTATTTTTCCTCCTTCCCGATGTTTTTAGATGTCATGTATGCCTGATAGTATTTTAGTCCTCTAGCCAACACGATAAAAATACCGGAAACTGGTAGAACCATGTACAGATACTTCATAGGAATCTGCATGACTGCAGAAGAATTGGTGCTGGAAAAGGCTTGCTTTGCTCCACCATATACAAAAACATAGATGACAAAGAACAGAATCATAGCTTCTATGAAAACTATAAGAATCTTTTCTGTTTTTCCTGTCGCTCTCTTTTTAAAAATATCCAGTGCTAGATGCTTGTCCTGATAGAAGCAATAAGCAGATCCAATCATACTTGCAGTAATTAACATGTATCTCATAAACTCTTCTGTAAAGGTAGAAGGATCGTTCAGGACCCATCTAGTGAAAATCTGCCAGGTACCTCCCAAAACCAGGGAGAACATAGCTGCAGCCATAACCGCCTTCATGATGCCGTCTATGGTCTTATCAATATTCTTCATTATCATTCCCTCCAAATCAATTTGAATAGTAAACTCAGTTAAAAAAATGAAGGCTTGGCTGCTATAAAGCAACCTTCGCCTTCCTTTCCCTTTTCTCTACTTAGCTTCGCCACGAATCTTCTGAACTACCTCAAATACTTCAGGGCTTTCTGTCTCAAGCTTTTCGTAGATAGGTTGAACAGCATCCTGGAATGCCTTGATGTCTACGTCTCTCACAAGCTCTACACCGAATTCGGTTGTTGCTTTTTCAAGTACTTCATCTTCAAAATTCTTCCATCTTGCCTTGTAGTTATTGCTCGCTTCTTTTCCAGCATCCTTTATGGCACTCTTCTGAACGTCTGTCATTTCATCCCAGATTTTAGCTGAAAGAACTACGATATCAGGAATTCTAGAGTGTTCGTCGAACGAGTAGAACTTAGCTACTTCACCGTGGTCTCTAAGTGCTGTCACATTATTTTCAGCACCATCGATTACACCCTGCTGCAGGCCAGTGTAGATATCACTATATCCCATAACAGTAGCAGAACCACCAAGTGCACCCATCATGTCAATAGCAACCTGTGAGTCCATTGTACGAATCTTAAGTCCCTTTAGATCTTCTGGTGTTCTGATAGGTCTATCTTTTGTATAGAAAGATCTTGAACCAGAGTCTAGCCATGTAAGGCCAATGAATCCGTCTCCAGCTGTACTAGCGAAGATATCTTCTGTTATCTGTCCATCCATGACACCATAGAAATGTTCCTGATCATCAAATACATAAGGAACAGAATACGCGTTATACTGAGCACTGAAATTTCCAAGAGTTGAAGCCGAAACCTTCGCCATATCTAAAGCACCGTTCTGAATCTGAGAAATCATATCTGTTTCACTACCCAGAGTACCATTAGGGAAAATCTGAATATTTATAGTTCCATCTGATTTTTCTTTCACCTTTTCAACGAAATCCAATAATTCCAGATGAACTGCATGATCCTCCGCCAGGTTATGAGCAAGTTTGAGGTCGAAAGTCTTATCTCCAGTAGTAGGTTCGCTCTTTTCTCCGCATGCAGCGAGCCCAACGGTCATGATAGCAGCTAATCCGATAGTAACAAGTTTCTTTAATTTGAACATACTGTACCTCCTAAATATTCGTAATATTATATTGACATCTATAGAGATTCGCAAAAGCGAAACACTAACAATTTAATGAACTGTGCATCTCCTTAGGATTTCTTCATGAGACGATAGAGATCACGTATACTCATTCGAAACCACGACTGGATTTTCCTGAAAGGAAGATTTGTAATTTTCTCGAGAAAAGCCATAAACTCCTCTAAGGTGCCACCTTCTAAAGTATCCTTACTGATCACAACAGCACTATCTTTTGAGAAAAAGAGAATAATCAGCTTTTCCTCTTCTACAAGATGTTCGATATCCTTATACTGAAGCTTTATGCTAGAGCCGTCCTGAAGCATCATGAATCGCTCATGAAACTCAGTTATGAGCGTCGGGAGATTGTCTCCTCTTTTCTCAAGAGCTTCACTGGCCATAATCTTTGCAGGAAAGTCACGACTTACCATGAGCCACGTACCACCCATGAATAAGATCCCCTGAATGATCATAGGAAGAGTAAGAAAGATGCCTGCAATCACCATAAGAAATCCTACAAACATTCTCAGGATGACTCTTCTTGGCTCATAAATTTCATAGGTTGTCTTATATAGAACATGAATCGTATCTTTTGTATGTTCTACGGATCCTTTAAACCTTATCATGAAGCTTTCATCCCTCCGTCAGTTATTTCAATCTCATATACCTACATTCTAATATATCGTTTACATCTAAACTAGACAATAATTGCTGTTAAATCATCATTTCTTTACATATCTTGCTCATCAAGGTAGAATGAAAACATAATTTCATTTACTAAATTTCAATTTTTTTCTAAAAGAGGAGGGCGTTTTTATGATTGATTATGCTGGTATTCGTATGACTGAAGGTCAACTCATAGCCTGTGAACGAAAAATAGGCGTCAATGACAATATGGTGAAATCCCATTTCCACGATTTCTATGAAATTTACTTTCTGGAAGATGGAGAACGAAACATTATCATCGAAGGCTCTATCTGTGCAATTGAACCAAATATGTTTTCATTGAAAGCACCTTATATAATGCATCACTCTTATGGAGAACAAGATATACATTTCAAAAGGATTGTACTTTATTTCAGACCAAACGCCATTAAATCTGAAGCCATGAAAAAAGCGCTGAAAGAAGCTACGGCTAACTATCGTCCTCATCCAGATCAAGCTAGGATGATACAGAATATACTAAACCAGCTCATTGAGGAAGAAGAAGGAAATTCACCCTATAAAGAAGAAGCCATGCAGAGTCTATTAAACGTTCTTCTCGTGTGTATTTTGAGGCAGTCATCAAGCCGTGAGAAAACCACCAACCAGCATCTTATTGGAAATGTTATTGACTATATCCATAACAACTACTTTGAAGAGATTACTCTGGAATCATTAGCTAAACATTTCTATGTAAGCCATTACTATCTCTGCAGAGAATTCAAGCGAGTAACAAATCGTACAATTGTCCAATATATAAGTTTCACAAGAATTTCCAACGCTCAGCGAAAGATAATGGAAACAGATCTGTCGATAACAGAAATTACCAGTTTAACAGGGTTCTCAAATATTACAAACTTTAACCGAGTTTTTAAGAAGTATTCTGGGATTTCACCATCACAATATAGAAGAGCATATCGATTAGTCGCAAAGAAAACAAACTTGCATAATTAATAAGGTCATTTAAACTTTTATGTATTTTTGTTTGTCACCCCATCAAAAATCCCTGAAAAGAGGAGAACAGTATCATGAAATATGAATTTGACAGCGAAATCAAACAGCTCGAAGGGAAAATCAAGTGGCGTGTTTTCTATTTTCCTTATTCAGCAGCGGAGAAATTAGGCTCGAAAGGTAATATTCCTGTTCTGATAACGGTGGACGGACACAGCTATGAGCATACCTTACTACCGTCAAGAAATGGTCATTATCTGGTATATAACGAATTCATAAGACAAGCAGTCGGGAAAGACATCCATGACACGGTGCATATCACCTTGGAAAAGGATACTAGAGAGCGTAAATACATTGTTTTGCCTTACATAGAAAAAGCGCTGAAAGACAGTGGTGTATTAGAGCAATATTTGAAACAACCAGACTACTTAAAACGTGAACAGGCAAATTATATTGAGGTTGCAAAAAAAGAAGAAACGAAGAAAAACAGGCTGGATAAACTGATTGCTATGTTAGAAAAACTAAAGTAATTATCAAACTATCAAGAAAAAAATGAACGTATAAAGTAAAGACTGCACTAAAGGTTTTATCCTTTGGTGCAGTCTTTATCTTTGGTTTTCAGCTTGAAAAGAGTCACTTTTATTAATTATTATTGGTTACTTGTTTAGATTAATCTTATTGGAGATCAGGTAGCCCTTAACTTTAGATGGGGTAAAACTCAGGTTTGAATTTTCCGTTAGGGTTTCATCCAAATTAACTTCAACATAATCTTCAATATATTTACTGCTTAGTTCCATCTCTACATTGTCTTTGTCAGATGGATTGAAGACTCTTAATATGAGTCCACTTTCCCCTTCTGTCTTCTTTAATGTAGACATAACCACATTTTTACTTGTCTCAAAAAGAGATACTTTTGCTTCCAGTGTCTTCTTATTCGGCATGTTCAGCACAAAATAATCTGTGTTGTTTTTGAATTGTGCTGCCTGATAACCAACGATCGGAGTGAGTGCTTCCTTCGCTGTGATGCTTAGCACACTATCCTCAATGGCTTCATCAAATATTCTTATAATATACTTCGAATTAATATCAACACCTAACAGCTCAGCATCTGGCGTCCTTGCTTTAGTACCCGATTCTCTTCCTGGTCGGTCATTGAGATGATCTTTTCCTAAAAATGGTGTTGATCGATAAAGGGTCATAGCAATCTTGTTATAAGAGTCCCCTATAATCTGGTATTCTCTGACAGATTCAGTGATGATTTGTATTGTCTTATCATTTCCGCTGATACTGACTAGAGACTGAAGTGGTTCTATTGTTCTAGGTTTTTCATCCCAAGCCTCTTCTTTCCATTTCTCAACTTCGCTTAAGTACACAGGCCTTTCAATCAAGCCGAACTGCTGATCAGCTTTAGATATATTCGCATTAATATCTGTATTGATCACTAATCTTAATCGATGCTCAATCGCTTCATTTGTCGTAGAGATAGAAGTATAAATGCTTTTTTCTCCCTTATTAAGTTCGATTTTTAGATTGATTATTTGTTCAATTGCACATATCCCTTTATTTCTTTCTTTAAGGTCAAATGGTAATCGCATTTTAAACGATAATATCCCAGTATTACTAAGACTAGTCTGATTGAACTTACTCTTTTGGAGTTCCTTTTCTACGATAATCATATCCTCATCAGGTTCTGAATAATCATAGGAATCTCCTTCATCTCCTGAATCTTCAATAGAGATGAAATCCAGGTATATTTTTTGATTAGTCTTATCTAAAAGATCGATTCTACTATTTTCATTCACAGTGATACGGTAAAATTCATTTTCAATTGTATTGGATTCAGAATCAAATACCTTTATTGATTCATCCCGTTCTATTTTTGAAATCGTAAAGGTGCTATAACCCATCGAAGGTAACCCAGTCACTCTAATTTTGGTTTTAACTTTATAAATAGCAGTTACCGTCTTAGCCCAAAGAGGATTCAGATCATCATCCACACCAATTTCTCTTTTAGACTTAGCAAAAATATTCTTTGTGACATCTTCAGTTTCCATAACGATATGTTCTTGACGTTCTCCACTTTCATTTCTGATTTCAAAGTCTCTTGCAGGAACAAAAAGCTCCATTTCTACATAACCGTCTCTTTCGTAAGGAAGTAGGTTATAGAGTTGGAATTGGAATATGTCTTTTTCCTCAATATGGATTCCTATTTCTCTAAGCTTCATTTCCAAAAGATCTTCAGCATAATTTTTAGCCAATTCAAATCGATGTTTGACATCTCTGTTGGTCCTATCCGAGTTACACATTCCGATACTGTCATGTGCTGAATTATCAAGCATCAATTTCCATATCTTTTCAAAAAGCTTTTCTTCATAGGTAAATCCAGAGAGAAAAGCAATGGATGAAACCGGCTCAAGAATATTCACAATGAAATTTTCCAGTATATTATTCATTATTTTGAGGTCTGCCCGTGTTGAAAATATGCTTTTATGGACTCTACTATGTTGACCAAATGTAAACTCACCTTGATAAGTTATAAATTCAGTTTCAGACTCACTCATCTCTTTCATGGTGTCTTCAAAATTACCAATTTCAAACTCTAGGTCAGGAAAAATATTTCTAGCTTTTTCGACAATCTCATTGATATTCTTACGTATTGGCTTTTGATCCTCTCCGTTGAAAAGGATAATTGTCCCTGTTTTCGAGGAGTCCTTTAATAGATTTATCATCTTTTCGAAATACTCTTTTATTCCATTATCATCACTTGGTGGATAAGCCATACTTCCGTAATGATAAATATTGTGAGTGAACACGCTGGAACCATCTTTAGATTCCCAATAAAACTCCCTGTCTTTTGTAATAGAATCCGCAATTCCTCTTCTGAACGTTGCATACTTTATCCCAAATCCATTATAGATTTGTGGCATCTGTTCTGACATTCCGAACGAATCTGGAAGATAACCTACCTCCATGGAATGACCATAGGATCTGGCACTTTTTGTACCATATAACAAATTACGGATAATACTTTCACCTGAAACGACCAAAGTGTCAGGTTGTGTATACCAAGGTCCAGTCAGTATCTTTTTATTTTTAATAAGTTTTTTCAGTTTTCCTGTATTCTGTGGATGCATTTCGAGGTAATCGTCTATGATTGAAGTCTGTCCATCCAAAATAAACGATTTAACGTCACTTTGATTCTCCATGAATTCTATGATTTCATCAAAGTCTCTTAATGAGTAGATCATCGATTTTGATGAAGTGAAATACCACTCCCGATCCCAATGTGTGTGAGGCAGAATAACAATTTTCAATTTCTTTTCTATTTTCATTTTTCCTCCCTTAATTTAAACCTGTTATCTCTTATTATCTCGACATATCTTAGTTTTCCATATTAACTTGATGAGGGCATACTCCAAGGATCAGGACATTTCCTGATAACTGAGAGGATCCGCGCATGGGGAACAAACCGCACTGGATTTGTATATCGGCCATCGGGATTCCACATCAGTTCCAGGTGGCAAACCTCCCATGTCTTAAGGCATCATTGCGCCTAAATTCCTTCGTTCTGCCTATCCTTGGAGTGGAACGTCAGCTATGCTCCATAACTGGGTCTGGTGCCCTAACGGAAAAACTGGCACTGACTGCCCCGGCTCTCATCTTTCACATGGTTTCTCTAGTTACTTCAACAGACCTCATTCATGTGCCTATGCGGCCTAGACACTGGTCCATAGAACTTCTGGTAAGTCTATGCTGCCTCTTCTTGCAAGTTCATGTCAGACAGCAGTTTTCCTGAATCGTAGTTATTGCCTTTGCTTAAAATAGCATATATCACTCGCACAAGTTTGCCGCACAGTGCGATGATTGACTGCATCTTATTCATTGGATTTAGTGAGCGAGCTGTATTCCTGGCATGTATTGCCTGAAACTCAGGATTATTTGCCAGCATTGGTATCATTGTCCTGAACAGGCTTTCCCTGAGTCTTCTACGTCCGCGTTTACTGATTACAGTTTTTCCTTTGTGCTTTCCAGAACTATCTTCTTTAAGGTTCAATCCCGCAAGCTTTATTATCTGGCGCGGATCTTTGAACCTGCTGATGTCTCCAATTTCGCTGATTATAACTACCGCTGAAAGCACACCTATACCCTTGATTTCAAGGATTTTTGATGCATTAGGGACTCTCATTAGAAGTTCCTGCATCAGACACTCTATACACTCTTGCTGCTCTACAATCAGCTCGTATTGCTGCAAGAGGTTTCTCAGTGCAGCTAAAGCTGCATTGCTTCCAGTAACTCGACCTATTGATGCTGAAGCCAATTCTACAAGCATTTCAGCCTTTCTCCGGCTTGCTCTCTGTGAAGCCTTCTGCCAGGTCTTCAGTATCTCATCGACACCTGCTGTAACTATCAAAGCTGGTGTTGGAAATGACTTCAATGTCATCATTGCTGATTTTCCGGTCCAGGCCTTAAACACATCATTGAACTCCGGAAACCTGATATCGAGCCATCGCGTTACCTGATTCTGTATCGCTGTCAGCTGCTCATTAAGCCTCTCACGCTCTACTACGGCCTCTCTCAACTCCTGATACAGGTCATCAGGGATATACACATCTCTGTACCTGCCATCCTTAACCAGCATAGCTATGGTCTTGGGATCCTTGTGATCATTCTTTGAAGGGCTGTTATCATCAAGTTCTCTCGCGCATTTTACGTGATATGGATTGACTATGCCCAACTTATAACCACAGCTCTTGAGAAAATCTCCAAGAGCAAACCAGTAGTGCCCTGTGGGCTCAAAGCCCACTATGGTATCTGTCTTTCCGTTTGACACCATCAGGGATCTTATCCAACCTTCAAAGCCTTCAAAGCCTTTTCGGGTATTGCTGAACTTGATCAGCTTGGTTAGTTCGATTCCCCTGTAATCAAAGGCTCGTGCATAATGTTTATTCTTACCCACATCAACTCCGACCACCAATGTTTCAGGTTTGATTTGCATTAACTTGTCATTTTGTGTACTATTCATTTGGAGACTCCTTTCATACTTTAAATTTGTGCATTTCTTGTCTGGATCAGCACACTTTCATTGTATTGCTAAGGGTCTCCTTTTTCAAAGTTCAGATTTTTTCTTTACAGGAATGCTCCATAATGATATAAGGAACTGTTTCCAGTTCCTTATAAGAATCATATAATTAATCTTCTATGATTAACTTACCTTTCTTGATCAGATTATTTCTATAATAGACATTTACCAATGCTACAAATAATACACCTATTGCAAGTCCACCAACATAAGCCAGTTTATTAGTTATCAGTGGCCATGCCCATATAGCTGATTCTGGGAACCACTGTACGGCACCTAATCCAATCGCTGAGAATGCACCAATAACCGATCCTACCACATAAAGTGGAATAGTAAATGCTGGTCTTTCCATTGCGAATGGTATAGCTCCTTCAGAAATCCCCATGAAAGCCAGGAATATTGACGTTTTTCCTGCTTCATGGAATTCTTTGCCATATACACGCCTACCTACAAGTCTTTTATCAATTATTGTTGATAGACCAAGACCAATAGATGGAGTAATAATAGCGATTACTCTAGCAGTTATGGGTAGTACTCTCTCTGTAGTAAAGCCTAAAGCAACAAATCCTGCCGCCTTGTTTACTGGACCTCCAAGGTCAAAAGCTGTAGTAGCTGCGAGTACCAGTGCATAGACATATTGTCCTGCCTCTCCTGCTGATAAAAGAACGCTCTTGATTCCTTCGTTGATCAATCCACCTAAAGGTGTAATAACAATAACCATTAAAATCATTGTGAAAAGCGCAGCTGTAAGCGGTATAAGGAATGTAGTTTTAAATGCCATCCAGTTTTTTGGAAGTTGAATGGTCTTACTCAGCCATTTCACAAAATAACCCACGGCAAATGCGATAATTAGTGCACCCATGAATCCTGACGCTGTTGGTGCTACTGCTGTCCACTCTCCTTCAACAATACTGAGTTTTGCGATTGGATTGTTTGCCACATAACCACCGATGAATCCAGCAGCCAAAGCTGTCTTTCCACCAATTGAAAATGCTGTAAATGCAGCAAAAAGTGGTATTGCAAATCCAAAGAGGGTGAATCCGAATTTTTCCATTATGCCTGCAATTATAAGAAGTGTTTCATTAAAACCAGTATAATTCCCAGTGTTCAAAGCTCCAGCGATAGAAACCGTTGGGTCTATCTTTAAGAATACATAAGGTATAACTTGAGAAAACGCACCAATAAGACCACCCATGATAAGTACTGGAATCATATAGGAGATACCCGTCATCAAATGTTTACTGAGTTCAGACCAAAAACTTTTCTTTGATCCCATTTGAGATTTCTGTGGAGTCGCATCTGTGCCACCGACAACTTTCTTTGTTACTGCCATTTTTCTAACCTCCGTCAACTATTTATATTTTATTAATTAAATAACGTCTTGATCTTCTTCGATTTCTTTCAGTATTCCCTTTGCATTCTTTATGACTTCCTGAAGACTTGCTTCATAAATCTCATACCCTTCAAATCTCTCGATGCCATTTGGTGTAACAGCGACAGAGTGGAGAATGATATCAGCACTTCCTATATCTTCCATAGTGAGTTCATTCTGAATCCCATCAGAGCCTTGCGTTTCTATCTTAAAGTCATATCCCTTTTCTTTTGCAGCCTGTTCGAGGGCTTCTGCAGCCATAAATGTATGTGCAAGACCCATTGGACAAGCGCATAGTGCAACTAGTTTTCTTTTCATTTTTATTCCTCCCTTAATTCGCTAATGCGTTTGTAATATTTTGAAACAGTACTTCTACATCCTCTGACGAGTGTAGTAAATCCTTGAACTCACTGTTTATTAGTTTTCTCGATAAACTTGAGAGCATTTTAAGATGTATATTCTCTTTATTCTTTAAGGGTGTAAACAAGACAATAAATACATTGGCAGATTCCTCTGCTGACCATTTGATTTCATCAATGGTCTTAACAAATAGGACACCAGGAGTTAATATTGATGATGATTTCGTATGGGGTATTGCGAAACCATCTCCTAATGCTGTTTCAGAATCATTTTCTCGATCTTTCAATCCCTCGTAGATTTCCTCTTCTTCCTTTCCATAACCTAAATCACAAATTTTTTTTGCAATTTCCTTTAGTAATAAGTCTTTTTCAGTAATATCAACACTAATAATAATATTTTCTTTGTTAAAAATTTTCATTTAGCACCTCATCTAATGTTTTCTAGGATATTCATGAAGACATCATAATCTGCAAAATTAATTATACTTTTTACAGCACCTTCATCTTTGATAAAATTATATAAGTATTTAAATACGTCTAAGTTTTCCGTGTCGTTTCTGTTAAAGCAAATTAGAAATACCAACTGTACATTTCCCTTTGACCAAAAAACCTGATTCTCAAGTATTGCTACGCTGATAAATGATTTTTCTTGTAGATGAGAAATCGTGTGAGGAATAGCAACTAAATTACCTATATCTGTAGAAGATATATCTTCTCTACGAAAAACCTCTTTGATGACCTCATCAGTGGTATACCCTTCTGATATAAGCTTCTCACCCATTTTTTCTATCGCATCTCTCTTGGAGTTGACATTTATTTTCATGAAGGTTTTTTTAGTGAACAGCTCATGCAATGTCTTTTCCATTTTTGATTTCTTGTAGAGTACTTTGTCGATCATATCGAAAATATCATTTGAAAAGATATTTTCAATGTATATAACAGGTTTAGTTGTATGCCTATTTATTTTTACCGTCGAAACGATAATTTCAGCATCTTGTTTCAACGCTACATCCATAAATGCAACTGGATATATGCCCACTATGGTAAACTCCTCATATCGGCTAAGTATCTTTTCCTTTAGCAGCTGAGAGGTTCCAACACCATAGTGACAAATGATAACAATTTTCTTCCTCTCCTTGCTCTTTCTTCTTTCTTCATAGGATGCAAAATGAAGCGTTAAAAACCCAATTTCGCTTTCACTCAGATGAATTTTAAAATGTTTCTCAATCTGTAAACCCATTAAGGCTGCCAAATCAAAATCAACAGGCAGGTTCTTTTTAATCTGTTCAGTAATTGGATTTGAAGTTTCGATTCCTTTCTCAGCACGTTTGATGAACAGTCCAATATGAAGCCTTAGACTACTAACTAGTTGAGAATCTTGCAAATACATTTTCCCAGTTGTCTTTTCAAATTGTCTTAATACTTCGTTGATGAAATCAGCTAATTCATCGTTTCCTTGAGTAACGTATCCATCTAGTATTTCACCAAGTTCTCTGTCAATATAGACTTTTTCATTATCTCCAATTCTGATTCCCGTGATGAAACTAATTTCTGATGTTGTAGATAGTATTATGTCCCTTGGAATTACAGATGATTCATTTCCAATTTCTTTATTTTTTTTACTTTGAGACAGTGCGATAAGCAATTCTAGACAAAAAAGTTTGAAATCAAAGTCTGAAATGAATAAATCTTGTTCAACCAGATTTTTCTGTATAATTCTTTTGACTTCATTAATCTCATTCAAAGATAAATTACCAAAAAAAACTTCAAGCTTCTCATCAGATTTATACAAGAGTGTATCTAGCATAAATGTACGGATATCGCTTTCCCTACCGATAATAGTCAATCCAGAATCTTTCTTTGATACCAGATCTAAATCATATTCAGAAATCCTCTTTCGAATCACATCAATCAACTGAACTATTCTTGCTGGACTTAGATTCAAAGCTGAACCAAGTTTCTCTGGGGTGTTTTTTTTCTCATTCAATAATGATTTGATTATCTTCTCTTCTCTAGATTCATCTGTATCATCAAATTTCTCTTTTGACAGATTCAGTAGCATTTCTTTGACTTCACTTTTCTTCTTTTCTGAGATCTGCAGCAAATACCCCAATCCCTTTGCAGATACAATTTCTGCATTGAATCTTTTAATCAGAGAATTAATATCCTTTATGTATCTCATTACAGTACGAGGAGACACCTTTATTAGTTTGCTAAGCTCTTCAGACGTACTATAAGAATTCTTACCAAGCATATGATTTAAAATAACGTGTTTTTTATTATCCATAATTCCACCTGCTTTATATTCATTGTAAACATTTTCATGTGTAGTAACTATAATGTTTGTCTTACTATATGACATAGTTGCTTTTAGATTTCAAAAGTAACAGCGATTCACTTCGCATAAAATACGCCTACACCTAGACTATCAAATTTATTGGGCAGAATCACAAATACTAGTGAATTAAAAAAGATGACCCCTACACAATATAGGAATCATCTTCTCAGTCAGCTTAACTATGATTTATAAGTCTAGTTCTCTACAACAAAAGCCTTGTCTTTATTCAGCATAAATGGTCTATATAACCCGGTGATATTAGACAAAGGTAACACTTCAGGTCTGAGATTTATGTTTAATACCTCGGAAATGAATTTACGTCTTTTTTGGATCCGCTCAAAAACTTCAGGATATTTTTCTTCAAGTTCCGCTCGTAATTCCTTATCTGCTATAGCAATTCCATCTTCACAATTCGGTGCCGCGTAGATTTTATCAACGAATGGAATAATATCCATTTGCAGAATCATACCACTTTCTATCCTAATGTCTGAACCCTCATAGATTGGTGAGGACATCCACTCTTCTGTCGCAATCAGATGACCAGGATTTAGGAACCATCCATATTGCTTTTTAGGATAAATGGATTCAACCATATCATAGATACTTCCACCTGAAACACCAATTCCAATTTTCTCATACCAGTTGACTACCGTTGCATAGTAAGGTTTCGCAATTTTATCAAGATAGTCCTTTGATTCAGCTGGTAAATCCTCTTCGGAGTATACAGCAAATCCTCTACGGTTAGATTGCCCACCAATTAAGCCCATACTGACTTGAAAGCGATCCCCTAGCTTTAATTCATTTGAAGTAGGGCTCACCATATTCAGATCGATTCGATCTCCCGCCAGCACTTTAGGAAATAAGGAAGTTGGTAATGATCCTGCTGTACTCTTCTGTGATATCTCAACTTCTGTTAGACCAGTGCGCGCATGTAGTAACATCTGCTGAACCGCATCTGATGCGTAAGCTGCGCCATATTCAAAGTAAGCAATATCGTCTGCAGTATTGATTGTTCTTAAGCCGCTTTGCGGATGGATAAACTGATCTGTTAGATTGATGACGGACTCTTTACCAACCAGCTTTCTGACTTCGTCTACAATGAAGGACGGAACATCGAAATCATGAATCGATCCAAAGTCCGGATAGAGAAGCTTCCACCCAACCAGTCCTAGTTTATGTGTATTATTCACACCTATTGATTTCAATATATCACTAAGTGTTCTGTTGTCTGTGATGGGCTGGTTTGGTAAGGAAAGACTCTGAAATAAGATCCCTTCCGAGGAGATTCTACTATGGTCGCACATACCAAGACATTCATTCCCCAGTAATTCATAAGATTTCCCATTCTTGTCAATCACTAAAATTGCTTCTTCAAATCTTGGACCGTATCCTGTAAGGTACTCATAATTACCATAATGCTCACGGTCAGCATAAATCAGTAGATAATCTATTTTACTCTTATTCATTCTCTTAACGGTATTTTTAAGCCTATGTTCATAAACCGAATCCGGTATTACTGGTTGTACTTTGGGAAGACCGATTAAGGGTTCCTTGACGACAGTATATTTGATACTTTCAATGTTTATCAACTTCACATTCCTCCAATTAAATCACATGATAAATGACAAATCTTTTTTGTTCTATAGCATTACTGATCAACGCTAAAAATCTGCTTACTGATAGATTCCTATTCAGATGCTTACAATGTTTTCTTATCAACATTTCTATTAGAAAACAATCGGTGATACTGCATTCTGAAGCACCGCCACGACACTCCACGCCGCAATATTACAGGTCCTGGAGTAAATATTAAGGTCTGTGCGGACTTCCTCCCCTATGATTTCAATCTTATATTCATCACCACTGAATCCAGGCACAGCATCAATATTGAGTGTGGTCTTTTCAGGTCCGGCACTAGCCAGAGCAATGGCAACCGCAACATTGAAATGGAAGGGCAGTATGTCGATTGCTTCTTTCGTAGAGCCGCTGAAGACCTGTTTAGGTTCTTTAATATTCATTAGCCCATCATTATTAAGCGGAGTGTAATAGAGAGATCTCAAGGACTTTTTTGAGGTCATAGTCGCCTTGATGGGACTCATGAGCGCTGCGGTGCGAAGGACATCAAATCCACCAACAGCTCCGCTGGCGATATAGATTCTATTTCCAGTTTCTCTCGCAACAGCTTTCGCCTTTTCATAAAATGGTGCATCCGCAAATGCGCCGATGGATAGAACCACCAGATTGGAACCGCTCTGGAGCACTTCTTCGGTATAGTCTAAAATAGCTTGAGGCGATGCAGCTTCAGCTGTGAAATCAGGACGAAGATCCATGAGTTCTTCTATGCTGTAGCAGGCTCTGCAGTCATGACGCCTGGCAAAGGATTCAGTTCTCAGCGGATTTCTTCCTAGCACTCCAACAAGCTCATATTCCGGAAGATGCCCTTCCTTCAGCGCAGTAGCGATAATCTCACTCAGATAACCTCCACCGATAAGTGCAAGTTTATATTTCTTTATCATTTGTTCTCCTTTAAAATGTTCTCATAATAGTCGTAATGGGTTCCTCATTCTGAAGAACCCATCTGTCTATCTTAAGCCATGTAGGAAGATTATTCAAACCGCTTCCAGGAATCTTACAAAAGAACCATTACTATAGCAATTTTTTGAACTTTCTTAGACCACCGTGTTTTACGATTGCATAATATAGTTTAGGATAGCTGTTTAATACAGCTTCTTTGGTTGGAAAGAATCCAAGCTGATTCATTAATATTTTGAATTCATCCACAGTGTAATCAAACGTCCAGCTACCACGAGATTCTCGGATAAAACTCATATTAATTAACGTTCTTCCCCCATTAATCCCTCCATGATACATTTTTAAAGCTTTATAAAGAGCAGGGCTTTTCTCTTTGACAAAATCTGATGTGAATAACTCATCTGGATATTTCTTGATTAATTCTATCAAGCCTTTCTTTGCTTCTATCGGATCCTCAAAAAATTCATGATTGTCTTTGATTACCTCGACTGAACGAGGAGTAGAAAGTAGCTTGAAATACATTTTCACTTTTTCAATAATCTCCTCATCTGTTTCTTTATAAGAGATTTCTATTAGTGTAATTCCTTGCTTTTCTAATTGCTTCTTCTTGGATTGATCAACGTTTAGTGTCTCTTGTAACCTTTGCCGTTTGTCTTTTCCATCTGCAAAAAGGTTAGCTTCTATGAAATGCTGCTCTCCTTGCACCTCAATAGCAATCTGTTCATTATAGTAATACCGATCAAGTTCAAGATGATTATTTGTGACTGGATGTATTATAATGACTCCATATTCTGTCTCCAGCTTATTCCGCAAATTGTCGACATAAGATCGGGTTTCAACCCATGTATCAAGTATTCTTTTCACTCTTTTCTCAAGCATAGATTTTGAGTTCAGTGGTACGTTCAATGCTTTTCTGCATTCATCCATACTACCATAACAGATCAGAATCCCTGTATATAGTCCTCTTTTTCCAAACTTTACAATTTCATTAAAGCTAGGAAAGTATCCTGTATTTTCCTTCATAATCCTTCTAACTTCTTTCTTAACATTCTCCTTATTATGCCAATAGCCTATAGCAGCAGAGAGTTGCTCAAAGCCTAACAGGTCTTTTACTTTTCGGTAACCTCCATGATAAACTCGCATTCCATGTTTTATTCCTGGGAAAAGTTCTTCTAAATCGGTGATTCTCGGCTCATATCCAAGAATTAATTTTGCCTCTTCAATATGGAGAATAACATTGTTTAGATCCTTATAGTAATAGTAAGGGTTGCAAGTGAGTTCATAGTCTAACAGCTTGCGTATATTATTCATCCCATTATGATACTTATGGATCCCTGCAAGCAGGCCACCACATCCCATTTCCTTAAGTTTCTTTGAGGATGGAAACTCGCCTGTCTCTTCGATAATCTCTCTCATTTTCTTTAGCACAACGTCTAAGTCAGTCCATTTCGCTTTAGACATTTCAGTTGCCTCCTTATTCATATTTAACCGACTACTAAGGCGATATCATAAACGAGACCATCAACCAGAAAGTTGACAGTCTCATTATGATGCACTTATTGCGAAGCTTGTAAGTCGATGTTTCAAAGTTGCCTTGGTACCACTGACACTAATCCACTATATATAAGAATTCTCTCTTTTGTTTCATGCCCAACGCTTCTGGAGCACCCACTATATTCAGTTTCCATATCAGGCTCTTGATCTTATTCCGGAATTTCCTGCTCTGGACCTCTGTCACCAAAATTAAATTCTGCAACTGTAGGCCCGAATTTTTTCAGTGCTTCAGGAGCATCCTCCGGATCCATATGCACTTCTATGAGGATTCCTTCTGTAGCTTCCTCTACTTTCTTTAGCGCCTCTTCCAGTTCTCCCTGGGTGCTCACTTCAAAGGTGAGCATCTTGCTGTTTTTCGCCATGACCTCATGTAGCTTTGCATACTTCCATGGAGCAATATCATTATATCCAGCTTTCATGCCCATGATATAACGTTCAATGGTGTAGCCATCATTGTTGATTAGAAAAATGATGGGGTTCTGCTTATGACGTAAAATGGTAGAGAACTCCTGGGCAGTGACCTGGAAGGATCCGTCTCCGATGAAGAGGATCTGACGACGCTTAGGATCTGCCAGTATGCTACCGAAGTAGGCTGGTAACGTGAACCCTATGGCACCCCAGATCTGTGACCCTACATAAGTGCTCTTTCCCGGAAAACGCATATTCATAAGTGCTAGATTGCTGGTACCTGTCTCACCGAAGATCATATCTCCTTCGTTGAGGAAACCACCGATCTGTTTCCAGAAATCCTTGTGGTACAGTTTTTTTCCTTTTTCAAGCTTGAAAGATTCTTCTTCAGGCTTCTCAATAGCATCCACCTCTTTTTTCTCAGTTATATTTTCTAGAATCCCTTCCATAAGATCATTTCCGTAGATTCCTTCAAAGTCTTCTTCTCCGATGAGCACATATGCTCTGTCCAGCCTCACGATCTTCTCCTCAGGAAGATTGACGCTGTACTGACCTGAATTCCACTCAATAAACCGTGGAGATACGCAAAGCAGAAAATCCGCATTTTCAATGCGTTCCTGTACACCGGGATCTGAATCATCACCCTTGTATGTTCCAAGAAACAGCGGATGCTGTTCGGAAAGGATGGCTTTCCCTGTACTCATGGCAGCAAAAGGTACGCCTGTTTTTTCAATCCACTCTTCCAGAAGTCCGGTGAGATTCAGCCTGTCTACATCCATGTCCACAAGCACTACTGGTCGCTTCGCCTCCTTATAAAGCTTCTCTACCTTTTCAAGCGCTGATTTCAGGCGCTCCGGATCACTGGTAGGCTGAATGGGTGCCAGATGCTCCATATCTGTTTCAATGGTCAAGTAGGAAATATTGGACGGCAATTGAATGTTGACCGGCTTTCGGGTTCGCAAAGCGGTCAATATGGCCCTGTCAATCTCAAATGACGCATTCTCTGGTGTAATGTTCACCTGACAGGCCGTAAACTCCCTATAGACATGATCAATATTACTGAAGTCTCCATCTGCAAGCGTATGATGTACTTTGTAGTTATGCTTCATGGCATAAAGTGGCGGTGCACCTGAAATCACGATGACCGGTATGTGCTCCGCACTGGACCCGGCAACACCACCGATGGCACCAAGGTCTCCTACACCATAAGTGATGCATAGCGCTGCAATGCCATGGCTTCTTGCATAGCCGTCAGCGGCATAGGCTCCATTAAGCTCGTTGGCCGTCCCGACAAATTCGATATCCTCAGCAGCTCTGATCTGTTCCAGAAACTGCAGATTGAAATCACCTGGGACACCCAGTATATGTTTGATTTTCATCTCTTTCAGACGTGCAATCAGATAATCTCCGATGGTAATTCTCATTTTTTGTCCTCCTTGTCTATCTTCTGTGCTCCATTATAGAGTCACTCTTCGTAGGAAGAATATAACATGATGATTTGAACTGGCTGTTTCCTTTTAAAGAACATAAGGTGTCATCTTGACCAGCCAGTTAAATCACGACAATAATCAGTGGTGGATACTTCATTTTAAGAGATAAATAAAAGCGTATTTTACTGATATTAAATAAAGATACATAGCATTCTATGTCCATAGAATAGAGAAATAGTAAAACTTGAAGAAGTGTTGTAATCCTAGAAAAAACCAGATAATATGCTGTTTTTTCAGGGTCTGCATGTTAAGAACAAAGATCATCTGACCGATAAAAGGAGTATGGTACTTTGATATCCAAAATATTCAGGTGCCGTTATTTCACAAAATGATTGCAACAACTTATTCACCTATAGAACATGAAACATACAAATCCAAAAACAAAGGAGTAGCAAATGATTCAATAAAATATAGGCAATCATGGACAAAAGTGATGAAATATACCCATGGATAATTGACT
>CAZXUT010000039.1:0-34752 GCA_964643785.1 uncultured Proteiniclasticum sp. | reverse complement strand
TCCAATGGGTATTGCTGTTCTTCCATCTGTTGCCGTGGTGTTAATCCTTTTCATTATACGGTATGAGGTTGAAATATCCTATCTATTTTTTTGGCGCTCATAGACCAGAGGGTAAATTTCTGGACTGATTCTCTGAACTATTGTATTTGTAGGAAGTCTGAAAATGAAGTCCCTGATGGTATAATTATTTTAATTGGATGGTGTAAGGAGAAGAAAATGGGGATCTATAGACGATATTTCAAAAAATACAGAATGATGTTTTTCACGGCCATGGCTTTCGTCTTTTTTGAGGCCATGTGTGATCTTCTTCAGCCTACAATCATGGCAAGAATCATCGATGATGGTGTCCGAAACGGTGATGTGGGTGTGGTGGTGGATTATGGACTGCTCATGCTTTTCATCACGGCCCTTGGAGCCGTGTTTGCCACAATCAGAAATATTGTGGCGTCTCATGTTTCCCAGAGATTCGGGAAGGATCTGAGAGAAGATCTGTTTGCTAAAGTCATGAGATTTTCTGAAGAGAGCGCAGATAAGATCGACAGCGGATCACTTATAACAAGAATGACAAACGATTCAGCCCAGGCGGTGCAGTTTGTCAATGGAATGATGCGTATATTCTTTAAAGCCCCTATTACAGGTATCGGTAGTATGATTCTTGCAGTGGCATTAAGCCCCGATCTCTCACTGGTGCTTTTTGCGGTGGTCATTTTGATCACTGTACTTATCACCATCAGCATGAAAATGAGTTACAAGCGTTTCGCAAAGGTGCAGTATGCCATGGACAGACTGAATCTGGTGATTCAGGAATACCTAATGGGCATCAGGCTGGTGAAAGCCTTCGGAAGACAGGACTATGAAGAGGAGAAGTTTGATGTGTCTAATGAAGACTTGAAGAGAAAAGGGATTTCTTCTCAGGTGGTCATCGCTTATTTCGCGCCGATCATCAGTCTTATGGTCAGTCTGGGAATTGCGCTGGTTCTCTATATCGGAAGTATTTTCTTTGTGCAGGGAGAAGTGGAGGTCGGAAAAATTGCGGCTTTCATCAGTTATATGACGCAGATTCTTACCTCCATCATCATGATCACCAACATTTTCAATACTTTTGTCAGGACAAAAGCTTCTACAGAACGTATATCAGAGATTCTTTCCTCCACGGATGATTTCAGAGGCGGTGAGGAGACCTTGACTGGAGAAGGAGTGGATCTGACCTTTCAAAAGGTTTCTTTTGCTTATCCGGAAGGAAGCGGAAAGCTTGCTTTGAGGGAGGTTTCCTTCTCAGTGAAGAAGGGGGAGACCCTTGCTGTCATCGGACCCACGGGCTCAGGTAAATCGACGCTGGTGTGGCTTCTTCTTCGGTTCTATGACGTGAAAAGCGGAAGGATTCTTCTGAACGGTAAAAATATCAAGGAGATTCATGCGGATCATCTGAGGCGTGACATTGCGCTGTCTTCCCAGAAGACGATGCTTTTTTCAGGAACAATCAGAGAGAATATCGCATGGGGTGGAGAGGACATTCCTTTCACCAGAGTGGAGGATGCTGCAAAAACTGCTGAAGCTCACGAATTCATCACTTCCATGAATAAAGGATACGAGAGTGAAATCATGCAGGGAGCAGTCAATCTATCCGGTGGACAGAAGCAGAGAATCTCCATTGCCAGAGCTCTGGCAAAGCAGTCGAAGCTTCTCATTCTGGATGATTCCACCAGTGCACTGGATGCGGTGACCGATGCGAAGGTGAGAAAATCCATCAGGGAATTCGACTATGGAAAAACCACCATCATCATCACCCAGAGAATAGGTACAGCCATTGGGGCTGATCAGATCTTAGTGCTTTCTCACGGAGAAAATGTAGGATTCGGCAGTCATATGGAACTGATGAAAAGCTGCGAAATCTATCAGGATCTTTATGCTTCCCAGATAGGAAATGAAGACACAAGGGAGGTGGTATCTCGTGGCTAAGGAGAAAAAGAGCACAGAGAATCTGGATCATCTGCCTAAATTCGGTCAAATGGGTGGAGCGGGAAAAAGATTCAATCCGGGTGAGAAACCGAAGAATGTGAAGGGAACCTTGAAAATGCTCCTTCAGCTGTTTGGAAAATACAGAAAGTCCATAGCCATGGCAGGAGTTCTGACCCTTGGGGCATCAGCGATGATGCTGGTCGCTCCGCTACTCATCGGCAGAGCCATCAATACCTATGACATAGAAAACCAGAGCGTGGATGTGACCCTTCTTCACAGATTTCTCATGATTCTGATCCTGAGCTATGTATTGGTGTGGATTCTGCAGACACTGAATGGAGTGCTCATGGCCAAGGTGACGCAGAGGCTGGTGAAAGATCTGAGAGAAACTTTCTTCAGAAAGCTTCAGACAATCCCGCTGAATTTTTATGATCAGAGAGCCCATGGAGATACCATGAGCAGAATGACCAATGATGTGGACAACATCAGCACTTCCATTGCCCAGACCACAACGGAATTCATCGGAGCTCTCTTCACCTTCGTGGGAACACTCTTTATGATGCTCTACTTGAATCTCATGCTCACACTGATTGCGCTGATTTCCATTCCTCTTTTTATGGTGCTCACAAAAGTCATCGCCAGGAAAAGCAGATTTTATTTCATGGGCAGACAAAGAGCCCTGGGAAAGCTCAGTGGAATCATAGAAGAGAGCATCACGGGACTCAAGATGGTGAAAGCCTTCAATCAGCAGAAGAAGATGGAAGAGGAGTTCCGATTGACCAATGAGAATCTCAGGCATCATGCTACAAGAGCGCTAATCTGGGCGGGGTTTCTGATGCCGTTTCTCAATGTCATCGGCAATCTGTCCTTCGGACTCATTGCACTTGCAGGGGGCATCATGACGGTGAGAGGAGTGATTTCAGTGGGAATTGTGGTCAGTTTTCTGACCTACTCCAAGCAGTTTGCCCGACCACTGAACAGCATCGCAGGCATGTTCAACAATATTCAGGCAGCTCTTGTGGGGGCGGAGAGAATCTTTGAGGTGCTTGATGAGGAAGAGGAGATAAGAGATGGAGAAGATGCTGGTCTTCTACTGGATCCAAAAGGAGCAATCGAGTTTCAGCATGTAGATTTCTCCTATGATGGAAAGACGCCGATTCTAAAAGATGTAAGTTTTAAAATTGAATCAGGTGAGACAGTTGCGCTTGTGGGAGAAACAGGGGCAGGGAAGACAACCATCGTAAATCTCATGACCAGGTTCTATGATCTTGATGAAGGGAGCATCACTTTTGATGGAACGGATATCAGAAAGATCAGAAGGAGAAGCCTCATGGAGAATTATTCGGTGGTTCTGCAGGATACGGTACTGTTCACAGGGACCATCAAAGACAACATAAGGTATGCAAAGCCTACGGCAACAGATGAAGAGATCATTAAGGCTTCAAAGCTTGCCCATGCAGAAGAATTTATTCTCATGCTTCCAGAGGGCTATGACACGATGGTTTCAGGAAGCACGGATACCTTAAGTCAAGGACAAAGACAGCTCATCGCCATCGCAAGAGCAGTACTGAGCGATGCACCAGTGCTGATACTGGATGAAGCGACCAGTTCTGTGGATACGAAGACGGAGAAAGAGATACAGAAAGCCATGGTGAAGCTTCTCACTACCCGTACCAGCATCATCATTGCCCATAGACTGTCCACGATTCGAAATGCGGACAGGATCTATGTCATTGGAGATGGGAGAATCATGGAAGAGGGAAATCACGAAGAACTCATGAATAAAAAGGGTCCCTATTCTGAAATGGTACGCAGTCAGTTGGGAAATCTGGGGTAAGAAGCTGAATAAATCTGAAAAAGAAAAGGAGAATTTTAGTATGAATGAAGTAGAAGAGTACATCGCAGACTTTCCTCCTGAAGTACAGGAGAAACTGAAGAAAGTGAGAGAGATTATTCATGAGCTGGCACCTGAAGCGTCTGAAAGGATCTGCATGGGTGTCCCGACATACGACTTTAACGGGAAATGGCTTGTCCATTTTGCGGGGTTTAAAAAACATATCGGGTTCTATCCTCAGCCAGAGGGGATAGAGGCCTTCCGGGAACAGCTGAAAGATTATAAGACGTCTAAAGGAACGATTCAGTTTCCGCTGAACAAGCCGCTTCCGGAGGAGCTTATAGGAGACATCGTGAGATTTAGAGTGGAGCAGCAGAAAAAATAGCATACTCGAATACAAGAATAAGGCAGCTTATCTTCAAAGTGAAGCTGCCTTATTCTTAGTTGCAAAATGCCTCGTTGTTCATTAAGAGCTTTGCCAGAAACAAGATTAGGATATTATGATAAAATCAGTATAATATAAATAGATATATATAAATACGATGAAGCGATCGCGAAACGTAATCCGCTAAGTAATTCTGGTCATTGTAGGAGGGATTAAATGAGCTTTGAATCTGAAAAAAGAAAAAGGGAAATCAAGACAAGTGTGAGAGAATGGATAAAATCACTTGGAATAGCACTTCTGGCTAGTATATTCATAACAACATTTGTTTTTAATTCTGTAGTGGTCAAAGGGAACTCGATGTATCCGACGCTGGAAGAAAATGACAGATTAATTGTGAGAAAAAATATGAAGCGGTACTAGAAACTGAAGAATATAAGAGGGGAGATGTCATCGTATTTGAATCTCCATTAGAAAATGAGGATAAGTATTTTATTAAAAGAGTCATCGGCCTACCAGGAGATAAAATAAATATTTCAGATGGAAAGCTATATATAAATGAGAAGATGATTGAAGAACCCTATATTGATGAAAATTCATTTACTGAAGCACTAATATTCGGTACCAACTATATTGTTGCAGAGAATGAGTTATTTGTAATGGGGGATAATAGACTTCCGGGAAAAAGCAATGATAGTAGGAGCTTTGGGGGTATATCCGTAGAAAAAGTAGAAGGTAAAATTGTGTTCAGATTATTGCCTCTTAATAAAATTGAAAGCGATCTATGAGTACAATATGAATTTCAGATATATTAGAATAATAGCATAAAAAGATACTGCAAAATGAATAGATAGACAATCATATATAGTAGAGACTCCAAAAAAAGGATTCATTTGAATCCTTTTTTATTGTCAAATTTCTGAACTGATGAAAAACAGAACAAAAAAAGAAAGCAGCTGCTTACGCAACTGCTAATCTCATTGAACTATCTGTTAAACTTCTCGTTCTTTCTTGCTCTTCTGCAATCAGGACATCTAACTGGTTCGTTTTCGAATCCCTTTTCCTTGTAGAATTCCTGTTCACCTACTGTGAAAATGAATTCGTTGTTGCAGTCTCTGCAAATGATCTTCTTATCTTCCATTGATTTTTTCCTCCTTAGAACAGACATACATTATTCTCTGACGCTAAGGCGAAATTGAAATCATTGTAATGTACTGTATATTTTTGTTCCGTTTACCGGACTATGTCAGTATAGCACAGTCTTTGCGAATTAGCAAATATAATCTTTTAGAAACATATCTGCTGTTTGACATGGTGTTTTACATGCTGCTTTTACAGGTGCTGGATCCCATTGATGGGGGATTCTGACAAACAAAAAGCAGTTGCCGAAGCAACTGCTAATTTATTAGACTATCTTCTGTTGAACTTTTCGTTCTTTCTTGCTCTTCTGCAATCAGGACATCTAACTGGTTCGTTTTCGAATCCCTTTTCCTTGTAGAATTCCTGTTCACCTACTGTGAAAATGAATTCGTTGTTGCAGTCTCTGCATATGATCTTCTTGTCTTCCATTATTTTTTCCTCCTTAGAACAGCTATCCTTGAAATTTCCTGCCCCCTAAGGTGAAAGTAAATCTTCTTGTTTAAACTGTTATTTATGCCCTTTATCAGGACTTGTTTAGTATAACAGATTACTTGAAAAATTGATATAAGAAAGAGAAGATATGCATATTTCGTTTTCAGAAGGTTGAATTGGTGACATTTTCCTTATTTA
Source organism: uncultured Proteiniclasticum sp. (assembly GCA_964643785.1). Classification (GTDB taxonomy): domain Bacteria; phylum Bacillota; class Clostridia; order Clostridiales; family Clostridiaceae; genus Proteiniclasticum. The sequence continues at coordinate 28,807 of CAZXUT010000039.1, read as the reverse complement.
AGTCCGTTTTATTTATGGAATTATGTTATTTTTTCAAATAAATATATACTTCAGGCTTTAATTGTATTATGATTTATTAGGATGAATAACACGTGAATCATCCTAATAATAGGCAAAGGAGTTGGTAAGTTATGAAAAGAGATATTGCAGAAGTTTTTAATAACCAAATCGGAGGATCTGCCTATTAACTAGGAAGCCTCCAACATTAAATGGAGGAATAAGTATTGGAAAACAGAATTGAAAATTTAGGATTTACAGAAAGAATTCTCATGGAAGCGACGCTTTATGATGCTCTTTTTCTTGGGAGAGTCATCTCTCAGTCTAAGGATCTCTACCGTGTAGCGCTTAAAGAAGGAGAACTCTTTGCAGAAGTATCAGGGAAGATGAGGCATCAGGCAAATTCCGTACTGGAATTTCCAGTGGTGGGAGACTTTGTCATGGTGGACAGAGAATCTGATGAGAGGGGAAATGGAATCATCCATGCGATCCTTGGACGAAAAAGTCTCTTTGTCAGAAAAGCCGCAGGCAAAAGTCCGAAGCCTCAGGCAGTGGGTGCAAACATTGATACCGTATTTCTTTGCATGGCCCTTAATAACGACTATAACTTAAGAAGACTGGAAAGATATTTTGCTGTGGCACTGGATAGTGGTGCAGTACCTGTCATTGTATTGACCAAATCAGATCTTTGCCAAGATCTGGAAGAAAAGGTAAGAGAAGTGGAAAAAACAGTCCTCGGTTACGATGTGCTGGTGACCTCTGCTGTTATCGATCATGGTCATGACATGCTGAAGCCTTATATTGGTAAAGGGAAGACCGTTGCATTTATAGGTTCTTCAGGTGTGGGGAAATCCACTCTGATCAACAGACTGTTAGGTGATGAGGTCATAGAAACGAAAGGTCTGAGAAATGATGACAAGGGGAGACACACGACAACCATTAGAGAGCTGTTTCTTCTTCCTGATGGAGGAGCGGTCATCGATACTCCAGGAATGAGAGAACTTGGAATTGATCATGCGAACATTGAAGAGTCCTTTGAGGACATATCAGATCTGGCACTTATGTGCAGATTCCATGACTGTCGTCATGACAAGGAACCCGGATGTGCCATAAAGAAAGCCCTGGAAGATGGAACACTCGACAGAGCACGCTATGAAAACTATCTGAAGCTGAAGGAAGAAAGTAAATATCAAGGCTTAAATTCCAGACAGATCGAAGAGCGGAAGATCAAAGATATGTTCGGTGGAAAGAAGGAAATGAAGAAAGCGTTCAAAGAGATCAAGTCCAAAAACAGATAGGAGATATTCCTATAAAGTCTTGGATTAAAGGAGAGGTGATGTTGGTGATGGATAAGAAAACGGCCGATTACTGGGCACGTTTTATCAGCGAAACAGGAAGAAGTCCTGATACACCCTGCTACTCCGTATTTCATTTTGAGCTGACTAAAGAGCTGGCAGAATCACTGCTTGAGCTGGTCCTCAAAGGGGAGAAAAGAGCCACGGCGAGCAGCAGGGATTCCTTTGAAATCGATGGAGAAAGACTTCCAGAAATAGGAGATCTTTCCGTGATCACTGACTTTGAGGGTAATCCCAGATGTGTCATCGAAACCACAGGAGTTACGCCTATCCCTTATAAAGAGATGACTTATGAAATCTGCAGCCGGGAGGGCGAAGATGATGATCTAGAGTCCTGGCAGAGAGGACATGAGAAGTTTTTCAGAAATGAAGGCGCTGAAATGGGTTATTCCTTCAGCGAAGATCTGATGGTCGTCTTTGAAGATTTCAGAGTATGCTACCAGTAAACAAAGTGAAGAGATGGATGGTGAAGTTAAAAGTGCCATTCATCTCTTCGCTTTTAAGTGCTTAAAGGGACTACAAGAGTGGCATGCAAGGAATACGGTCATTAAAGACGGCATATGATATAATCATAAGGAAAGAAAGAAGTGAAACATTGAAGAAGGAAGCCATGATGGGGTGGCTGAAGGAGTAAAACATGAGTAAAGTTTTAGTGCTTGCTGAGAAACCCTCAGTAGGAAAAGATATAGGAAAGGCACTTGGTGTCCATGGAGGACAAGACGGATATATGGAAGGCAAGGATTATGTGATCACCTGGGCTCTAGGGCATCTGGTGACGCTTGCAGCGCCTGAGGAATATAAGCCGGAGTATAAAGAGTGGAAGATGGAAGTGCTTCCGATGCTTCCAGAAAAGATGAAGCTTTCAGTCATCGGCAGAAGTGCAAAACAGTACAATACAGTGAAGCATCTCATGAATCGTAATGATATCAGAGAAATCATCATTGCAACGGATGCGGGTAGAGAAGGAGAGCTGGTTGCAAGATGGATCATCTATAAGGTCGGTGTGAGAAAACCCATGAAGAGGCTCTGGATCTCTTCTGTCACAGAAAAAGCCATCCGGGACGGATTCAAGAATCTCAAGGATGCAAGAAACTATGAGAATCTTTATAAATCTGCAGAGGCCAGAAGTAAAGCCGACTGGATCGTCGGAATCAATGCTACCCGTGCACTTACAGTGAAGCATAATGCCCAGCTGTCTTTAGGTCGTGTTCAGACACCGACCTTGGGTATTGTGAAGTCAAGAGAAGAGGAGATTAGAGCCTTCAAGCCTGTTTCCTACCATACAATCAAGGTGAAAGCAGGAGGGGTCTATTTCCATCATGAGGGTGGAAGAATCTTCAAAGAAGAGGAAGCCAGAACCAAGTATAAATCTCTGGATGGGAAGAAGCTTCAGATAACAGATGTGAGGACATCGGAGAAAAGAAAAGATGCACCGCTTCTTTATGATCTGACGGAGCTTCAAAGAGATGCAAGTAATCTATACGGACTCAGTCCTAAAGAGACCTTGAATACCATGCAGATGCTCTATGAAAGACATAAAATCCTGACCTATCCGAGAACGGATTCAAGGTACCTGACTAAGGATATGACGGCTACTCTGGCAGATCGCGTCAAAGCGTCCGCAAAGGGAGACCTGACCAATATCGGTAACGAGATTCTCAGAAAAGGCATCAAAGAGAAGAGAAGCTTTGTTAACGATCAGAAGGTCTCAGATCATCATGCCATCATTCCTACAGAGGAGTCTGTGGTCATAAGTACCCTTACAGACAAGGAAAGAAAGATCTATCTTCTTGTGGTGAAGCGGTTCTTAAGTGTACTTATGGATCCGTATGTCTACAATGAAATGGTTGTTTCGGGAACCATCGGAAACGAGAACTTCAAGAACAAGTCCAAGGTGACAGTGAGTCAGGGGTATAGAGCACTGATCAAGGAACAGGATGAGGAAGAAATAGAAGAAAGAGAGACACTCTTTAAAAAAGGAGACCAGCTTTCTCTTGAAAAAGTCTATCTTGAAGAGGGAAAGACGAAGCCACCAGGATACTTCACCGATGCGACGCTTCTTTCTGCCATGGAAAATCCTGTGAAGTACATGGACACCGATGACAAGAAGCTGGAAGCGATTCTGAAAGATACCAGCGGACTTGGCACAGTGGCAACCCGAGCGGATATCATCGAGAAACTCTTTTCTTCCTTCGTTCTTGAAAAAAGAGGAAAAGAGATCCATATCACAGAAAAAGGAAGACAGCTTCTGAATCTGGCACCGGAAGAGATGACTTCACCAGAAATGACAGCCAGATGGGAATCGAAGCTGGAGAAAATCAAAAACGGACAGCTGAAAGAAGAAGCTTTCATTAAAGAAATGGAAGAGTATACGAAGAAGATCATCAGTGAAATCAAGATGTCCAAGAAAACCTTCCATCATGACAACGCAACAAAGCAGCAGTGTCCTACCTGCGGCAAGTATCTTCTGGAAGTGAAGGGAAAGACATCCACTATGCTTGTCTGTCAGGACCGTGAATGCGGGTACAGGAAGACCTTAAGCAGCCAGTCCAATGCAAGATGTCCTGATTGTAAGAAGAAGATGGAACTTGTAGGTGAAGGCGAAGGAAAATACTTCAAGTGTAAATGCGGATATAGAGAAAAACTCACCGCTTTCCAGGCAAGAAGAGAAAAGGAAGGCACAGCAATGAAAAAGGGTGAAGTGAAGCAGTATCTCAACAAGATCAACAAGCAAAATGACGAACCGCTCAATTCAGCCTTAAGTGATGCACTGAAAGATCTGTTCAAATAGGACTTGTTTGAGAAGCCAGGTGGAAAAGGTATAGGATTCCTCCTAACGTTTTACTTGAAATATAGCATATGATATTATAGTATTAAAAGATTCATAGGCTATATTATCTAAGTCTATTTTAGGGGGAATAATATTGAAAAGGCGTCCGAGATTGGTGGTTATTCTAGTGGTTTTCATTTTAGTGACTTCATTGAGTACCAATTTGTATCAGCATTATAAAATCAGAAGCTATAAAAATGAATTGACTGATATTGTCAGAAATCATATCCAGAGCTTTGCGGCTTATGGAGGTTACGTAGAGGACAAGGCGGTCTATGCAAGAAAGTATGCCAATATAGTTGCTGCGCAGGAAGCCTACATCACCTTGAGTGATGAGAGTGTATATTCAGAAGTTGAATGGGAGTCCACTTTATTCGGATTATTTGTCAGACTCAAGCAGGTGATGCAAACTGATGAGATGAAATTCAAGGAAGCATTTCTTGATACAGAGGGAACAGAACTGATGTGGAAAATATCAGACAACTTTGAGGATCATGAATCTATCACTAAATTGTATCAGCTTCTGAAGTGAGGTCTAGGGCATTATGCAGCTGATGAGTGTGGAGATACAAAGCATGGGGCAATAAAAATAAGGCAATAAAATAAGGGAATTCCTTTTGGGAGTTCCCTTATTTTCTATTGCTTTATTAATTTCAAGTGATGAATCACTTATTAATACTTATTGATGCTGTGTAATTTCAGAGAGGCTTATTCTGATCGAGGTAACTCAGTGCGTATTCCGCATAGAGCGCGGCTCCATTTATGAGGACATCTTCATCGATGTCGAAATGATCATTATGATGAGCGAAGGTGGACTTCTTTTTTGGATTTCCTGAACCGATGAAGGCAAAGCATCCTGGTTTGTGTTCCAGATAGAATGAGAAGTCTTCGCCTCCGGTGGTCTTTTCCATGATGACGATATTCTCTTCACCTAAGACTGTCTTCGCTGCTTCATAAGCGATTTCAGAGGAGGAGGCTTCATTATGCACTGGAGGGAGATTATGGATATAGGTAAGTTCTGCTTCAGCCCCGTAAAGTGAAGCTGTGTTATCCATGACTCTTGTGACAGAGGCTTCAATGGTTTCTCCGATCTCTTTTCTGAAGTACCGGACTGTTCCTTCCAGTTCCGCTTCTCCTGAGATGACATTGAAAGCAGTTCCACTGTGAATGGAGCCTACTGACACCACAAGAGGGTCCAGAGGGCTGTATTCTCGGCTCACAATGGTCTGGAAGTTCATGACCATGGCAGAAGCCACAACCACAGCGTCCACTGTCTGGTGAGGCATGGAGCCATGTCCTGATAGACCTCTGATCTTTATTTTGAAACGATCCGTGGCAGCCATTCTTTCTCCGGCTTCAACAGATACCTTTCCTGTCGGAAGTCCGGACCAGATATGGGCACCGAAAACATTGTCGGTCTTCTCATACCAGTCCCCCGTTTCCATGAGAATCTTTGCACCTGCACCGATCTCTTCCGCCGGCTGGAAAAGAAGATAGACAGTGCCATGAAGATCCTCAAGTGAATCCATGAGCATCTTCGCTGCGGTGAGAAGAATGGACATATGGGCATCATGACCGCAGGCATGCATTATTCCATCTGTAAGGGACTTATATGGCACGTCATTTTTCTGCGTGATCTTCAGGGCATCCATATCGCTTCGAAGCGCGACGGTCTTTCCCGGGTGTTTTCCTTTAATCGTGGCGATAAGACCTGTGGGCTTTGCTTTTATGTAGGGAATCCCGAGCTTGTCCAGTTCTTTCATGATGAACCTGGTGGTTTCGAATTCTTCCAGACTCAGTTCAGGATGCTGATGTAAATATCTTCTCAGTGCAACGATTTCCTCTTTGTATCTCTCTTTCATGGTCACTGTATCCAGCATGTATACCTCCAATAAAACCTCATTTTCAGACTATTCTAAAGGATTAGAGGGCCAGTGTCAATGAAGTTCTGAACAGATCATGACGACATGTATACAAAAAATGAATTTATGGGCAATCACCTTGATGTATATACCCCCTAGTGGTATATTGTAACCAAGCTAAAAAAACAAACATTGGAGGAAATAAAATGAGTATCGTATATGAGAAAAAGACAGAGAAAAGTTATGATAAGGCTGTGGAAGATCTGAAGAAGGCACTGGCGGAAAGAAAGTTCGGTGTACTATGGGAAATGAATTTCAAGGACAAGCTTCAGGAGAAGGGACTTGAATTCAACAAGAATTTCAATGTCATGGAAGTGTGCAATCCACCGAAGGCCAAAGTGGTTTTAGATCGTCATCTGGAAGCGGGTTATATGCTGCCCTGTAAAATGGTGGTCTACGAGAAAGAAGACGGCGTCAGAATCGGCATGATGAAGCCGACAAGTCTTGCTGGAATCATGGAAGGCATGGAGCTTGATGATGTGGCCATCGAAGTGGAAGAGATTCTTGCGGATGCCATTGAAGCTGCAATTTAACCATAAATAGATCTCTCTCTATAAATCAAAATGAAGATCAAAAAGGAAGTCTGGAGCAGATCACAATGTGATAAGCTCCAGACTTCCTTTTATTGGGATATATATATAAATGTATGGGATCCTCTTACGATGCTTTATTCTCTTTGGAAAGGCCGGGTGAGCGTTTCCTTTTATCCATGATATAGATGTCGGAAATGGTGTTGACCGGACAAATGGTGCACCATGTTCTGGGTTTATATATATAGGACAGGGAGAGTCCTAGGATGGTTGTCGTCATCATCATGGAGAACATTCTAAAAGCAAAGTGCGTGATCCATACAGGTATACCAGATAGTGTAATAAGCTGAGGGAAAGTGATATTAATCGGTAAAATAATCAGAAATCTGGGAATCAGCATGGGTGCCATATTACCGATGAACACCTGTAAGGTGGACATGACAGATATTAACAGACTTATACCGAAATAGACCAATACGATATTTTTCACATTTCCTCTGATGAAAGACATGGGGGTAACCTTGCCTTTACTTCTTCTGTTTTTTCCTAAGGTCATGAACAGATTCGCTCTTGGGCAGTATCCTTGACACCATGTCTTCTTCTGATCTCTTTGAAGAAGAAACATGGGAATGGTCATGCAGATGACTCCAAGGAGCGCAAAATGTATGTTAACAAAGGACAGGCCAAAGAAGGCCAGAGTGATTAAATACAGATATTTATAATTCTTCACGTGTTACCTCACTGATGTATTTTCTTTTGTTTAGCTTTTTACTATAGGATCGACTAAAAAGTCGAACCAAGCAGTGTACCCACTACAGATCCGTATAGGATGGAACGAAGTGGATTGGAGGAAATAGGGCAGGTTCCATCACATCCGATGAAATAATAGTAGAGATAACCTGAAAGACCTCCAATGACGATGCCAAGGGCAATCTTCATGATTCTTTTTCTCCTTTTGGTTTCTTTGGTGAGTGCGTTGTTTTCAGCAACTGCTTTATTAATCATAAAATCTCCTTTAATGTAGATGAAGAAAAAGGATGGCGTCTGTCATCCTTTCTTCTTCATTTGATTAGGGGAAGTGTATTTGTTACTATTTATAGAATCTTAGGAAATCTTTTCCATTGTGTTCAGGAACTCCTGAATAGGCTGGTTACCGATCAGATCATATTCATCGTTGATGACGATCTTTGGCACACCGGATACATTATGCTTCATGGACAGTTCACCGAAGGTTTCGGCTTCGATCATTTCAGCATCAATGAACGGATTCATCAGTGCCATCTTATGAGCCTTCTGTACTGCTCCTGGGCAATGTGGACAGCTTAGTGTGATGAAGACCTTTATGTTCATTGGCTTGTCGATCTTCATGATTCTTTCTTCCAGTTCCTTAGGCATTTCGCTGACATTTCCTGATACTTCAAGAATGGCAGGTATGAAGGAGTTGATCTCGTGTCCAGCAGGGATTCCGTTGAACTTCACGCCCTTGTATTCTCTGTTTGCATCAAGAAGAACGATGGATGGTACCATGGCTACATTGTAGCTCTTTGCAAGTTCTGCATCCTTGTGGATGTCATACTCTGCCAGATGGATCTTGTCTGTGAGTTCTGAAACTTCCTCCATATAAGCACGCGTTTCTTCACATGTTGGGCATTCGCCTTCCTTTGTGAATAGAGCGATGGTCACATCACCTTTCATTTCCTCGAATACTTCTTTTAGCTGTCCCTGGATTTCTTCATTAAACATTTTCATTAATTCTTTACCTCCATAAAGTTCACTTACGTGATTGTTTTTTATTTTAATTATTGATTAATTAACTGATTTTCTGTGCGTTCAGGTACTCACTGATGGCTAGAGCTGCTTTTGCTCCATCGCTGGCAGCGATGACAATCTGTTTATAAGGAACTGTTGTAACATCTCCTGCAGCAAACACGCCGTCTACATTGGTGTGGTTTTTCTGATCCACCAGGATCTCATTGAAGCTGTTCAGCTTCAGCAGATCTTTGAAAGGTCCAAGATTCGGTACATGACCGATTTCTATGAAGAGACCGTCTGAGAAAAGCTCATATTCTTTATTCGTTTTCTTATCCAGTACGCGTATGCCTTTCATGGCTTCTTCACCGAATATTTCAAGGATCTGGGTTTCCAGATGCACTGTGATCTTCGGATCATTATAAAGCTTCTCCACCAGGATGCTGTCGGCTCTTAGCTGGCTTCTGTGTACTAAGGTCACAGAGGTTGCAACTTTTGCTACATCTATTGCCGCTTCAACAGCAGAGTTTCCTCCACCAGCTATGATGACGTCTTTCCCTTTAAAAAGGGGAGCATCGCAGATTGCACAGTAGGCCACACCTTTTCCGGCATAAGTATCTTCTCCTTTGACATCGAGATGCCTTGGATTGGAACCTGTTGCAACGAGAATGGTCTTTGCTCTGTAGATTTCTCCGGAATATAGTGTCAAGAGGTGGGTTTCACCATCTTTACCATACTTAATCACTTCATCGTCATCTTTTATAGGTACTTCCAGCGTTTCCACGTGGTGCAGAAATTCATCTGCCATGGATTCTCCGGACATATCTCTGATTCCAAGATAGTTGTCTACAACATTTGTATCTAGAAGCAGACCACCTTTTCTTTTGGTGATGATTCCGACTTCCAGTCCTTTACGCTTTGAATAAAGCGCTGCGTTCAGGCCTGCGGGTCCGGCGCCAACGATCAGAAGATCATAGGTCTTATCCATATCGAGTTTGTTTTTGTCTTTTTTACCGGTTCCCTTTTTTAGGTCTACCTGAAAAGAAAATGACATATTTTGCCTCCTACTGTTCTATGCCCTCATTCATTGTAGAGGGGACAGAACTTGAATTGATGAGATAAATTAAATGCATGTTTCCATGCACTATTATTCACATGCTGTGTTGAGAATTTTGCAGATGCTTGATTCGGATAATCCTCCAAATAAGACACCTAGTTCTTTTAAGGAGAGAGATGAACTTTTCCTGAATTTCAGAATCAGATCATTTCTAAGTTCTTTCTGCTTAAAGAGCTCATTTAGCGTAAGTCCTGTTTCTTCTGATACTTCAGTAAGTTTCATCTGTGCTTCATCGATGCTGCTGATACAGTCTCTACACTCTTCCTGATCTTTTGTAACCGCAAGACCTGTTATTGGAGAAATCCAATCAAGTCTTAAGGGTTTCTCGGGATCATAGATACAATAGCTGTTCCATAAAGACTCCTGGGTCGCTCCTCTTTCGTGAAGCTTCTTCACAATCTCCAGTGTGCTTCCTATATCTTTTAGTAGTGTGCTTTTGTATCGGTCTTTAAAAACGGGTTCATCCATATTGAGATACATAGCGTATCCGATGTTGATGCTTTTCATGACTTTACTCATGTCAGCGCCATTCAAATCCATGACCAGATGATAAGCATTGTCTGATAGAAGGCAGTAGGCATAGAGTTTAAATTGAAACTTCACTTGTGCACGTCTCAGAATTTCCAGGAAGTGTTCACGTTCACCATCTTTTTCAAACAAATCTCTCTTCGCCCCACCGGACTGTGTTATGTGGAATGTTCCGTATGGATCTTTTATTCGAGCTTGTCTTGCCACTTGTTTCACCTTCCTCATAAAAATAATAATAACATAGGTATTAATAAAATTCAAGTACCGTCCCCGAGTTTTTCGATGCCTTTTTAAAAACTTCAGCATATGTTCATATAGAAGGGCTTTTGAAGCTTTTGAAGAAGAAGGAGTGTGCATATTATGAGAAAACCTGGAATTTATCTTTCACCGAGCAAGCAGCCCAAGAATATTTATGCCATTGGAAATACGAATGAGGAAAAAGAGATGGTGGCTGTGTCGAATATCATCAGAGATATTCTGGAGAAAGAATATGGTTATGGAGCGCAGCTTGCCACCTTATCCCTTGAAATCGGAAGCGGTGGAAGGCCAAAGGAAGCCAAGGAGAAAAACTGCGGTATCTTTCTTGCCATCCACTCCAATGCGGGAGGGAAGGGGAAAGCTCAGGGGGCTGTAGCGCTTTACCATCCAAAGAGTGGGGAGTCGAAGCTTCTGGGTCAATACTTAGCAGAGGAGCTGAACAGAATCTGTCCCTACAAGAGCAACCGTGCCCAGACCCTTGTAAATGGAATGGATGCTTTTAATGGAAAGGGATACGGAGAAATCAGGGTACCTTATGAAAATGGCATGATTCCAGTACTAATGGAGACCAATTTTCATGACCATCCAGAGATTTCCAGGTGGATCATTGATCATAAACCTGAAATAGCCAGAGCCTATGTAGATGGGATTGTTAAGTTTCTAGGGCTAGAATCAACAGTAGAGGTCCAGAAAGAGATAGAGGTGTCAGAAGATAAGAAGGTAGGAAGTGTAGATGAGGAAAAGTTTTATAGAGTTCAGGTAGGTGCCTTCAGAAAGAAAGAGAATGCTGAGGTTCTTGTCTCGCGTCTATATAATGAAGGATTTGACGGATTCATCAAGTATTCCTGAGAAAGTAAATTAATCAGGATGATTTGTTTTGAAATGAAACTCACAAGAAGTTTCAGCCTGGATTACATATTAATATGGAAATGATCAAAGGGACTCGGACGAGTCCCTTTGAAGTATCCAGGATTTTTTATTAGAAGTGATAGCTAGAAAGGAGGAGAAGATGAGGAAAGTTATTCAGAAGAAGAATATATTTAATCCGTGGTAAAAGAAAATATTATGATTTTCAGTTTGTTTTTTGCCTGCTATTTCTTATTTTCATCAAAAATTGTATTTATTAGTACAAAATACTTGTAATAATAGTACGAAAAACTTATAATATAGTATATACCATAGAGGAGGTGTCATTTGAGCTCGAATAATCAAAATCTCGAGAAGTTAACTGAATTCAACGTAGAAGAAATCAAAGAGTATCTGGTCGAATTTAAAAAATGTATCATTGAAGGAAAATATTCGATTTCTCTAAACCCGAATCGACAAGAGAATATAGATTTCATTGAAGACTACCACATTAATACAAAGAAAGAACGTGAGATCCTATTAGGTCTGCAGTTTGATGATTTTTGTTATGCAGTTCAGAATGATAACCCCGATTATGCACATGAGGTTTTATTCGTTTTCTGTAAGCAACACGAGCTTGATTCTTGGGGAGCATTAGAAATTGTTGACATATATATAAAAGTAAACATGACTGAAACGAAAAGTGGAAATATAATGTCATTCGTCATTTCTTTTCATAAAAGAAATTTTGAGATTAAATATTTATTCAGATAGATTGAGGCAGTAATAGGTTGCCTTAAGAGGGAGGAAAATTAAATGAAAGGATACTGTGAGAAGTGCCGAGACACCAATGATTTCAATGTGAAGATGGTTGATAAGGAAAAAACAATTAAAGGTAGATTGATTAAGTATGTTGGAAAAGTGGCTTACTGTAGTGAATGCAGGGAGGAGGTTTTTTCTCCGGAGATCAGAGACTATAACTTAAGGGAGCTTGACACTGCATATAGAGACGCAGAAAAATTGATTAGAGTGGAAGAAATTGAGAGTATTTTAGAAAAATATGATATCGGGAAAAGGCCGTTATCTTTGTTGCTTGAATGGGGTGAAGGTACATTATCGAGATATGTTGATGGAGATACGCCATCGAAAGCATATTCAGATATTCTAAAGCAGATCTATAAAAATAAGGAGTATTATCGTAAGTTATTAGAGCAAAACAGAGATAAGATCACACCGGTTGCTTTCAGGAAAAGTCTAGCCGCTATTGAAAAAATGCCAGATACTACAACAGAAGAGTTAAGTAAAATTGAATCTGCTGTAAAATATTTATTAATGCAGACATCGGAAATCACTCCGCTTGCATTGCAAAAATTATTATATTTTGCTCAGGGATTTCAAAAAGCTTTTACAGATACATATTTATTTGAAGAAGATTGTGAAGCTTGGGTTCATGGACCTGTGTTTCGTGATGTTTACGAAAAATATAAAAGTTATGGATTTAGTCCTATTGAAGAAAAAGAGATAAGATACGAGAATATCCAATTGACTGAGGATGAAAAAGAATTACTTGATCATGTTGTTTCATGCTTCGGATGCTATAGTGGTAAAGTCTTAGAACATATGACTCATTCGGAGGAACCATGGAGATTGGCTAGACGTGGGTTAAACGATTTAGAAAACTCTGATAGGATTATTGAAAAAGAAGAAATAGCGTCCTATTTTATTAGCGTTAGAGAGAAATACAAAATGTTGAATCTTATCGATATTAAAGATTACTCTAAAGATTTATTCGAAAAGCTGTATTCTTGAAGAATGTAGTTGATTGCTGCTAAGAAAAGTTACGAATTTGACAAATTATATGATATATCGGAAGCCAAAGCAAAATGATATGCTCCCTTCATGTTTAACAGTGATAAAGAAAAACACTGTTAAACATGAAGGGAGCTTTTATCTGTAGAATTATATGATTTTAAAGATTATCATACACAGCCTTTATTTTATTCACTTAATCGTTAGGAGATCTATCCATGGGTTATGAGTAATATGTCAAGGAAGACAATTTTTCAGATGTTACACTAAAAGTGGGTTTTAGAACTCCATGTATAAATGGAATGAAAAATAAGAAAATGTATGACATCTTTAAAATGTGTTGAGTGAATTATTTGAAGAATGCTGGTCTTCTACATTAAAATCAGCTGTTTCTTTTGATATAAGTCCTTAAGGCTTTAGCGATCATCAGCATTGTGTAGATGGCAACAATTTTCAATGTGATCTCAATGAGCATGAGAAATAGGCTGATATAACTTGCGCTGGCAAATCCTAAATTCATAAAAATTCCTCCTTGTTTCTGGCATATCTATATTCGTTACTATGTTAATAGAATATCATATTCTGAAATAATATCCTAATACTATTCTGAAATAGATTTTGTGACAGTAAAAAGCCTCTTCTGGTGTAAAGAAGAGGCTTTTTATATCTGTGTTAGGGAGATACACATATGAAAATAGGTTTGTTGGCACCTATTTGTTAATAGTTTAACACTATTGTGCAGTGAAGTAAATAGTTTTTAGAGAATATTTTTAATAATATATCTGAAATTGAGTGATTAAGCCAGTTTAACTAAAAAGTGGCAAGAAAACGATTACGTTTAATTGATATATATTTAACGAATAGAAAGTGAATTGTTTTCTGGTATATGGAAATAAATAGTTTACTTGGAACTAAAACAATATGGTCAAGATCTACTCATAATTTGTACAAATTCATAAGATATAGTAGAAGGTAAGAATAAACAGAAGTATGAAAGGAACGGATTATGGAAAATAAGAAAACGAATAGACTTATAAATGAGCAGTCTCCCTACCTGATCCAGCATGCAAAGAATCCGGTGGACTGGTATCCTTGGGGTGAAGAGGCCTTTAGCGAGGCGAAGAATCTGGATAGACCGATTTTCTTAAGCATCGGATATTCCAGCTGTCACTGGTGTCATGTGATGAGGGAAGAGTCCTTTGATGATGAGGTGGTGGCAGAGATCCTGAATGAACATTTTATTGCCATCAAGGTGGACAGGGAAGAAAGACCTGATGTGGATCATGTCTATATGAGTTTCTGCCAGGCTATGACAGGGCAGGGAGGATGGCCAATGACAATCCTCATGACCAGTGAGGGGAAACCTTTCTATGCAGCAACCTATATTCCAAAGGAATCGCTGCAGGGAAGGCTTGGCATCAAGAATCTTCTTCTTGAGATTCACCGTCTTTGGGATAATGATCGGGATAAGATTCTTTCATCTGCAGACTATGCAGTGAAGGCGGTGAAAGAGACACTGAGCGCAAAGAAGGAAGGCGTGATTTCTTCTGATGTTTTCAAAAAAGGTTTTCTTTCACTGAAGGAAGCATCTGATCATGAGAATGGTGGTTTTTACAGCGCACCAAAATTTCCGGTCCCACATCATCTTCTGTATCTTCTGAGATACTGGAACTGGGAAAAGGATTTGGACGCATTGGATATAGTGGAGAAGAGTCTCATGGGTATGTACAAGGGAGGAATCTTTGATCATCTGGGCTTCGGATTCTCAAGGTACACTGTGGATGAGAAATGGCTTGTACCTCACTTTGAGAAGATGCTCTATGATAATGCCCTGCTGATCAGGGTTTATACAGAAGGATATCAGGCCACAGGCAAAGTTCTTTACAGAGAAATAGCAGAAAAGACCATGGAGTATGTCAAAAGAGTAATGACATCACCAGAGGGTGGGTTTTATTCTGCTGAGGATGCAGACAGCGAAGGTGTCGAGGGGAAATACTATCTCTTCTCAAAGGAAGAAGTTCTAAGTGTTCTGGGCAAAGAAGATGGAGAATGGGTTTCGAGTCTTTATGGGGTTTCTGATTCCGGGAACTTTGAAGGGAAGAATATCCTGAATCTTCTTCATCATGACGCAGAAGATCTTTTCGTGGATGATTCCAGCCTAAGAAGAGATGCATTAAGAAAAGTGCTATTCGATTATAGAGAGAAGAGAATAAAGCCGGGGAAGGATGACAAGATTCTTTCTTCCTGGAATGGTCTCATGATGGCTTCTTTTGCCTACGCTGGGAAAGTGTTCCAGAAGGAGGAGTATGTTCTTCAAGCAGAGAAAGCCCTTCAGTTCATCATGGACAATATGATGGATGAAGATGGAAATCTCTACACCTCTTACAGAGAAAAAAGAAGTGTTCAAAAAGGCTTTTTGGACAGCTATGCATTCCTTCTGTATGGAGTGCTGTCTCTTCAGGAAGCGACGCTTAACAATAAGTATCTTCATCTGGCGGAGCAACTTGCTCAGAAGATGATAGAAGAGTTCTATGACGAAGATGCTGGTGTTTTCAGGCTGAACGGAAAAGGTCATGAGAAGCTGGTGATGGATGTGGAGGATATTCATGATTCTGCCATGCCTTCAGGAAATTCAATGGCTGCTTTGTCACTTGGGAAGCTCTGGAGTCTTACAGGAAAAGGAGAGTATAAGGCAATCCTTGAAAGAATCTTTGATTCCCTTGGGGGTGAGATTCTGGAAGAACCCAAAGGGTTCAGCTTTCTTCTCACTGCCTACAGAGCGCTTGCAGAAGGACCTAAAGAGATGGTGCTTTCAGGGGATCTGAAGGAAGCTTCTCTTGATAAAATGAAAAAAGCGCTTTCCGGTCTCTATCTTCCTGATTTTACGTTTGTGAATCATGATCCGGATCAGAGAGAAATGGATGAAAAGCTGTTTTCTCATTGGAGAGAATTAGAAGATGGAAAAGGAACTGCCTATATCTGTAGAGACTTCACCTGCAGTCTGGGAGTACATGATGAGTTGGGATTGTTGGATATTCTGGAAGAGAAATGAAGTAAGATAAGGAAACAGATCAGGTAAGAACTTCAATAGATGACTAAAGAAGAGGCTCATGATTCCGGAAATTTTTCCGGTTCATGAGCCTCTTCTTCATATCAGTTGTTTACTGGAATGGGGATGAGAATGGGTTCTTCCAGGATAGTTTCCGGTCCGGATACAAAAACTTCTAGTGTCTCATAGTTCTGATCCTTAATGGAGTAGCGGACAGTACTTTTTCCGTTCTCTGTTCTCACTTCCTGCCCGGTGATTTCAATCAGCTCGTCCCCATAAAGGAAAGATCTGATGGGCAGATCGGTATAGGCTTCAGAAAAACTGAAAGTGAGATGAAGTTGTCCGTCTTCCTTCACGATGTCCAAGAGGTTTATACCCTGTGGCGATGGGGTCAAGGTCTTTTCCATCACACTGATCTGCAAGAACCGCTCATCCTTTCTGATTTTGCTGTATCCGTCGATGGAGAGGCTTCTTGTCTTGGGTGGGCTGAAAAAGTTGCTTCTTATGTAGTCTGTCTCACGGGTATATTCCGTATGACCCTCCGAGATGCCAACATAGCCAGCATAATCTCCTAAGGGACGCCTTTCTCCATCTTCGATGATGGATAGTGAAAGACTCATATCGGAGTCATTATCTGACGGGAATTCGTAGGTGATGCTGGACCTGACAGGGTAGCTGATCATTTCAGTGAAACGTATTTTCTGTCCGTCCAGGATGATTTCCTGATCAAGTGGATAAATGATCGGTTCTTTGAAGGGTTCCAGAGAAAGCTCAAATTTGTAGGAGTCAACAGATAGAGGAACTAAGCTCGTATAATTTCCTCTTTCGTATTTATGTAAAGACAAAGTGAGTTCTAAATTCTGTGGAAGTCCTTCAGGAACGGAGAAGCCTGGCATATCCTGGTCCACAAATTCAATTGCGACCTGCATGAGAGGATCCTGACCTTTGACATAGCTTCCCGAATAACTGAAAAACCCATGGGGGGAAATGAGATTGTCATTGGACAGATCTTTCAGGTGGTCAATATTGACAACATATAATTCATTACCCTTCATCTCGAGATTTTCAGGCATTTCAAGAAACAGAACCAGATTACGGGAATCTGCGATGACGTAGGGAAGGCTAAGTTCCATTTCATCATTTACCGCTTTGAGGTTCACATACTGGATGTTTCTGTTTTCCACTGCGCTTTTTAAAGACTCGTTGTACATGACCATTTCAGAGATTCTGGAAAGAATAGGGATCTCGGAGATGGTTCGAGCAAAAACGATACTGGTATTGATGAGGATCACAAAGAGAAGTGCTGCTGCTGAAGTAGGGATGGTGGTATAAAGTAGTCTCTTTTTTCTTTTCTCTTTTCTTATTCTTTGTTCCAGCCTGTCTGTGTTTTTATAAAGTGCATCCGGATAATCTGTGGATGCTGTATGGTAATCATTCCAGTTTTCATGACTCTTTTTCATAGATTTTATCTCCTTCCTCATCCATCAGCTCAATACGAAGTATGGATAATGCCTTTCTTGCTTTAGATGATACAGTACCTTCGGGCATGCTGAGAAACTCTGCTGTTTCCTTGATGGTCATATCCGCGAAATATCTGAGAATGATGACCTGGCGAAGATCCTCCGAAAGTGACTGCAGCGCGAGCTTTGTGTTAAGAGAAATGGGTTCTTCTCTTTCATCAGCTAGATCCGGCGGGAATTCATAAAAGGACAGATGCTTGGATTTTTTAAGAATCCGATAGCATTCATTAATTAGAATTCTTGTTAGCCAGGTTTTTGCGAATTCTGGTTCTTTCACGGTCTTTCTCTTTGCATAACCCAGGTAGATCGCTTCGTCAATGGATTCCAGCGCTTCCGTTTCATTGCCCAAATACCCGTAAGCTATGCGATACATGGTTTCTCTATATTCTTCAATGAGCAGGATGTAGGCATCCTTGTCGATGCCTTTTCTGTTAAAGTACCCCATATTTCGCCTCCTTTACTTATTAGAGTATTCAGGAATGGATTTCCATTACGGAATTTCAAAAAAACATAAAAATAATTTTAAATATTACTATTTATAAGCAATGCTATTGTCTTTAACTATAAGCTGTTTCGAAAAAGAGCACAATAAAAGAGAAACTTTCGATTCTCTTTTATTGATCTGATGTTATTAATTTGTAGCATCCCAATTATCATATACTTTGAAATTATTCTTTCTAAGATATAGATTAATCGCTTCATAGTCTTTGTTTTCATAAGACTCTCTATTATCGTCCAGTATTTTGTCTAGTGTACCTTTCCACACAGTCCTTTCACCATCGTAAAGAGCATTAATTTCCTTTTCAATGGTTGTCACTCGGTATTTTTCCTTGTTTACAACAAGATATCCGTTTTCTTTGATTTTCTTGATCATATCTTTCATTTCATTATGGGAAGGGGATTTTTCAACTAGAAATTCATCAGTTAAATCCTCTCCATCATGATTTACGATGATATATTCGCTACTCCCTGGAAGATTCGCGAGTGTTTCATTCAGAATCGTGTAGAGCTTGGTTCTGATCTGCTCTTCAGGTTCGGCATTGTAAGTCCAGGAACTCTCGTAGAAGGGGAGAACGGTGTTATCCACCACAATATTTCGGTTATAAATAGTTTCCTCTTCCTTTTTGCATCCTGAAATGCCTATGATGCTTATGACAAGCAGGATTAGTACGATGATCTGTCTCTTTTTCAAGGTTTTAGGCCTCCTTTTTTGTGTTTTCCAGACATGGAAACTTCGTTATGAGATGTATGCGTGTAGACTTTCTCCTTTGAGGATCTAGACTTCTTGATGTTTTTTGATTTATACAGAGCCTTTTTTTAGAATAGCGAGTTGAGCGAAAAACTTTAATTATAGCTGTTCTTATCAGTTGAGCTTTTTTTATTGTGCCTAACTCTTCTGAAGACCATCTTAACGGCAACCCACATTACAATCAGTCCAGCAAAAACATATGGATAATTGAAATTAACCCCTAAGTACATGGATATCCATAAAATAATGTATAGAACCAGAATAAATAGAAGTGTCTCAACAATCTCTGATATAATGCTTTTCATAATAATCATCTCCAAAAAAAATATTTTGATTTCTCTCAAATTGCTGCTACTGACTCATTTAAAAAAAGATATATGCAAATGGATATAAAATCTTTAAGAATACTATTCGTATTTATCGCTCCAGAATTTGAACCATTCTAAGTATGTCATATCTGTGAGTTGTTCAAGGCTTCGTCCATCTATAGTAGCTATTCCACCCAAGAAAATTTCTCCTTTTTTGTAAGGGCTCGAAAAGCCACCAACGATAACATCGTCAATAACACCAAGCCTTATTTCAGCGGATTCAGCATTATCTACTGACTTTTCTATAGGGTGACCTGCTACCCGAAAAATATGATAATCGATAGTTTTTCCTTCATAATTTGAGATATCAAATTCCTGCATTTCCCAAAATTTTGCCCGACTTATGTCTTTATACTCTTCTTCTTTACTTTTGATTTCCAAAGTGAAAACTTCATCCTCGTATTCAATTACTTCATAGTCCATCTTTTTGATTTCATCTCGGAGTTTTGACTCGAGTGTTTGTTGGTTACATCCAACAAGAATAAGCATTGTTATGGCTACAATTGTTAATAGAATTTTCCTCATGAATGCCTCCCTTGAATTTTGTTTTACATTTCAAATTAATGAGGATTAGTATGGAGATCGTGTTTTAAAATGTGACCTATTAATTCTGACTAATAATATATATCGTAAACTTTTATATTGTTTTTTATAAGATAGCTATTGATAGCGTCATAATCTCTATTTTTGAAAGCATCCATATTGTCTTCCAGCACTTTGTCCATGGCTCCAGGAAATACATCACGCTTACCGTCAAAAAGTGCTTCGATTTCTTTTTCAATGGTGGTTACTCTGTAGTGTTTTTTGCTTACCACGAGATACCCATTTTCTTTGACTTTTTTTATCATATCCTGCATTTTTTCATGGGAAGGTGATTTATTAACAAGAAATTCTTCTGTAAGATTTTCTCCGTCATGATTTACAATGATATAATAACTGCTGCTTCCTGGAAGACTTGAGATGTTTGCGGTCAGAATTGAATATAGCTGACTTCTGATCTGCTCATCAGATTCTCCGTTATAGGTCAATGAGCTCTCGTAAAATGGCAACACAGCACCATCTACTACTATGTTTCGTCGGTATAAGGTTTGTTCATCCGCTTTGCATCCTGAAATACTCATGATACTGATAATAATAAACATTAGTATGATATTCTTTTTGTATTTCAACTTTTTTTCTCCTATATGCATTAGTATTTTAGCTGTTTTCCGTAATTAACTTTGAAACTACACCAAAAGTAATTACTTCTACCAAATGATTGAGTATCTCGTCTTTATCTATAACTATAAGAAAATCTTCATCTTAGTTTATATATCTATATTATACAAAATTATTTAAAAGTAATCTATTCTCAACATATAGATTTCATGTAGAGACTTTTAAATAAATGAAGGGGAGATGAAGAAGGACAGGTGATCAAAGACTGACAAGCCTAAATCATCTGTCCTTCTAAAAAGTCGTTTTTATTACAGGAAAAGCTTTGTAGCAAACCAGTAGATCACATAGAAGACCACAAGAATCGCAAGGATACCCGTGAGGTTTCTAACAAGCCTCTTTCTTTTCTGAGCCTTATAGGAAAAGTTCTCCTTGTTTCTCTTTTCCTCATCTGGAATTTCCATCCTGTTTTTCTCTTTTCTGGCTTGTTCCTGGATTTCTACTTCCTGGCCAACTCGATTGGCCACATGTCTGTTCTGATCAAAATTAAAACCCATAAATTACACTTCCTTTCGAGATGCTTTAATGAATCGGATCAAAGGTCTCTGGTATGTCGATAGTGATTCTTATTGGCTCTTCAAATGTTACATGTTTACTGTATTGATCACTTCTTTTCCTTAATCTGATTGTATCATTAATTTCATGGTCAAAGATAAGGGATATATTATAGAACTCATCGTTAACGCCTCCGTATGACCCGTGGGGAAGAAATTCTGTTTTTCCATCATTTGTTTCGTACAAATAATGGAAGGGGTTAAACATGACACCGGGTTCCTTGTATCGGACATTCATCCACATTGCTGTCTTTTTTCCTACGCTGACTCCTATAAGTTCCATACCTTCAACTTCAGGTTCAATGGTTTTACGTTCGAAATCGATAGTGACGAACTCCTCATCCTTGGCCATAAGTGATGCTCCTGTGATGACAAGTTCACACTTGAATGCATTATTGGGAAGAGCATCGGAATCGAGGAAAATTGCCCGTATGTTCCCGTCCATATCGTACATGAGAGAGTCAAGATCATCATCAAGGATTTCTCCTGATACGGGATCGATTAGAGTTCCTTTTAGGCTTGTGACTCTATCAAGATTAAGGGAATCTGTATCCAATAGGATAGAAGCTCTTAGAGGACTTCTTTCAATGGATTTGATCAAGAGGCTGTTTCCGGAAATGCTGATGCTTTTCCCGATTTTCTTTGTCTCTGTATGCATCATTTTCTGAAGTTTTGTTTCAAATGAGAATTGCCCAAGATCCTCATTGATGACGTATTCTGTTTTACCGTAAAGACTGGAAGGATAATATCCGATGGAAGCGGATAAGCTGATGCCGATTTCATCGGGGTAGGACAGCTCTGTACCTGGTGGGAGTGTGCCGAAAAGACTGACATAATTATGATCGAATCTTTCAGGGTATGCATGATCGGGATTGATGAATGATGAGGTGAAATCTTCACCGGTTTTCAGATCATATACCTTGTGAATATTTATGGTCAGGTGTTCGTGCTCTTTAAGTGTGATATATTCCGGGAATTGCAGATATAATCTGATCTGCTTATCATCTGATAAGGCGTACTGAAGATAAAGCTGATGCTCACCGTTGTCAGAAACAAGACCCAGTTCTTCAATCTGATCCTCATAATCTTCACTGAAGTTCATATAGGAAAAAAGCTCTTTCAGGACAGGAATCTTCTTTAAAGTTTCAGCCCAGGCTGTATTTGTATTAGCCGTGATGAACATGAACAGAACTAGAAGGGTTGTTACAGCGGAGCTGATTTGTATTCTTTTCTTTCTTCTCTCTTTCGTGAATCTCTTTTCGAAACGCTCTTCCACACCAGAAAGAGTTTCAGATTCTTGTAAGGCGTGATCTATAAGGTGTCTTAATTTGTCTTTAAATGGATTCATGCTGCATACCTCCTTCCATGGAGATGAGATCTTCTTTCAGAAGTTCCAGTGCTTTCCTTGAACGAGTAGCCACGGTACCCTGAGGAAGATCTAAAAAAGTAGCGGTGTCCTTTACACTGTAATCTGCAAAATAACGCAGGATGATAATTTCTTTGAGTTCTTCCGGGAGATTCTCCACGGCGTTTTTCACGGTCATGGATGTCTCGGTTTCTTCTGCCTTTACTTCAGGCAGCTGCTCAGCTGGAATTTCTTTTTTCCGGTTTCGCAGTATTCTATAGCATTCATTGATGAGAATCCTGGTGACCCAGGATTTTAGTGCCTCAGGGTCTTTCAGCTGCCTAAGTTTCGCGTAGCCTAAATAGACGGCTTCATCCAAAGCTTCCATGGAATCAGCGTCGCTTGAAAGATATCCGTAGGCAATCTTATACATGATGCTCTTATAGGATGTGATGAATGAAAGATAAGATTCCTTTGTCAGCGGTTTTTTCATAAATAGTCCCAATGGTTTCAACCCCCCTTTACTTATTAGAGTGATAAGGTGATCATTTTTATTCAATTTATATTAAAATTTAAGAATTATTTTAATTAAATTTTTATCAGACTGTGGTACTATATAAAAGTTGAATAGATATCTTAAGAATTCAAGTTACTTATTTCTATTATAGTCATATAAGGAACTTTAAAGAAAGAGAAGTCTCATTTATACACAAATAGTAACAAGAGATGCATCCTATTTGTGTATAAAACAGATCATATAAATAAAATTTTTATAGTTTGGGTTAAAGTTGTTTCTGAATACTTAAGGAACGATGAAGCTTATCTTAAACAAATGTCGAAATCATCCTATCGGGAATGAATTTTGGTATGATGTATTCATAGAAATATGCACTGGATGTGCAAGAGGTGAGATTATGGACAGTATGATACGAAAGCTAACAAAGAATAAATGGACACTACCACTGATACTGGTGGCTGTTCTATATATTAAATCAGTGTTTCTTCTGGTAACTCTCTATGACGCGAGTCCCAGAGTCCTTTTCATGAGCTTATTAAGCTTTGCGCCAATCGGCGTTATCGTTTCCTTCTCCTTCCTGTTTGAAGGCCGAAAGAAACTGATTTATTTATTCCTGATCAATGCGGTCTACTCCTTCATATTCTATGCGGATATGACCTATTTTGACGGATTGAACAGACTCTCGAGTCTCTATGTTCTTTATCTGAAAAACATCAGTCCAGAGTTTGCTGCAAGTACCACTTCGTACTTCATCAATCTGAACTTCCTCGTATTTATGGATCTGCCCTTTGCAGCGTACTTTGTTTTAAAGAGCAAGGGGATCGTAAAAAGAGAAACAGAAGCCGTGAAGAGAAATAGAGAAGCGACCTTGAAGAAAATCAGTCTTTTCGGGACAGCCTTTGCCATGAGCTTTATCCTGATGCTGACACAGCTTTTCACCGCAACAAAAACGGGTGGAATTGAAAATTATGAGAATCATCCACTGATGTTATCACCTGTGGGAAACCATATAGTGAATATGGCTACCTATGTCAGAGACAAGGTGAAGACATTGAATGAAGAAGAGATCAATAACGTCAATGCATGGTTCAACAAGAACAATAGTCATTTTGAGATTGATGAGCAGTATGAAGACCTGAAAGGAATTCTGGCTGGAAAGAACCTGATTGTGATCCACTATGAGTCGCTTGAAAGCTTCGTTCTGGATTATGAATTTGAAGGTCAGGAAATAACACCGAACATCAATAAACTGATGAAAAACAGCATCAACTTCACCAATGTACATGAACAGATTCAGGAAGGCGTAAGTTCTGATGCAGAGCTTATGTTCAATACCGGACTATATCCTGCACAGAAGGGAAGCGCCTTCATGAGTTATGGAGAAAATACCTACTTTGCGCTGCCTAAACTGCTTCAAAGAAGCGGATATCATACCCTGGCAGTACATGGAGATATGGCACAGTTCTGGAACAGAGACATTGTTTATCCTAATATAGGTATCGATGATTACATCGACGAAGAACTCTTTGAAGACAAGAGATACAGTGGCCTTGGCATACTGGACGAATCCTTGTTCAAGCAGTCTATAAAAGAGATTGAAAAAACCACAAAACCTTACTATTCCTACGTGATGACAGTGACCTCTCATACACCGTTTCTTATAGAAGAAGAACATCGATATCTTGGTGTTCCAGGGGATGACAATGATGCAGGATACCTTGAAAGTATCCATTACACAGATTATCATCTAGGTAAATTCTATGAAGAACTGGAAGAAAAGGGAGAACTTGATAATACAGCCCTGATCATCTTCGGAGATCATGAAGGAATCCACAAATATCATGAAACGAATCTACCGGACAATGATAAAAAGCTACCGTTCTTCATCCATATTCCGGGGATGGAATCCATCGATGTGGATACAATCGGAGGACAGATAGATATGCTTCCTACACTACTCTATTTACTGGGTACTGAAGATGAAGTCTATCAAGACAAAGTCATGGGCAGCAATCTTCTAGGTGAAGGTGTCGGTTCTGTAATCATGGCTACTGGAGAAGTCATAGGTGTACCACATGATATGGACCATTTAATCACTGCACCTCACATTTCAAATCTGATTCTCACTGGAGATTATTTCTCGGTATCAGGCACAGATATTGACCTTGATGACATCATTGAAGTTGTAAACAGTGAAGAGAAGGATAAGGATACATATCTTGATTAAATAATATAAAAAAGAATTGAATATGGAGCTGTAGTAATCTGCAGACAAAAAAATGACGTCCCTTTTGGGGCGTCATTTGCTTTTCAGAAATTCTGTGGGAATCTCTATTCCATACTGCTCTTTTGTGACTTCCATATAGATATCGAGAAGTTCTTCGTTTCCCGTGATCTTCAGAATGAAGAAAGCCGAGAACAAGGAGGATTTATAGCTCTTATGATGGAGCTTGAATTCAGCGATTCCTTTCCGGTAGTAAAGTGAATACAGCGCATGGGTCAGTTCACAACTGATGCAGTACTCTATTCCTTCGTTGGAGGCCCTGATGACACGTCTGTGATTGTCTTCCAGGTGATAATTATAGGAAATGTTGGCGTAGATTTTGATGATCAGAAAATCCTGATACTTAGAAGTGGTACTGGCTTTCAGCCTGTCCAGTATAAAGTAGAGAATTTTAGTGCTCAAAGGCACTTCCTGATCTTCTGCTATGAGGATGGAGATCAGAAGAAGTATTCTGAGCTCAATATAGCTGTATTTGTAATTTTTATAGTCATCCAGTTTGAATTTAGGAATCGTCAGTTTCAGTGCATCCTGAAGGGTATTACGTGCATCCTTGTGATCGCTTGAAAACCGGGAGTGATAAAGGGATGCTCCTCTGATCAGCAGCAGAAACTGGATCACTTCATTGGGGTTCACGATGGATGATTCATTCTTTCCTGTAAAACTGGATCTGATATCCTCTTCCAGTTTCTTCATTTTCTGATCATCAAAACAGGTGATGATATCATCAAGTTCGTCATGATATTCTGTCAGAAGCTTATTAGACCGGGTACCCTTGAGAAGTTCCAGAAGATCCTCCTTATAGATGGAAGAAAGCAGTTCCAGAGTCTCATATCTTGGGATGACTTCTCCTTTTTCAATACGACGGAGCGTATCGGAACTTACCCCAGCTAGCTTCTGGATCTCCACCTGACTGAAGCCAAGACTTTTTCTAAGTTCTTTGAGCTTTTCTCCGAATTCTAAAAGATTGTAACTGATAAACATAGTCTTACCTCTTTTTCAACTTATTGATTTCATTGTAAAACATCCGTTTATCAATGTACATCCCTATAGTATAGAATTTCGATTATTTTTTAACAACCTAATCTATTCAATGAATAACACAGATGGATAAAGTGATAGTGAGAAAACAACTGTTTTTGAGTATGTTTTTACATGGGAAAAGATTAAAGGTGAATAATTATACACGTTATTGGGATTTAATTCTAAACAGAAATCACTTGGATATAAGAGTGTCTTATTTTTGAGAATAGTCTGAATTTACACTACTTATCATGAGGATCAGACATTTCTATACAAAATACCCCCAAAATCCCGAAGAAGTTCGGGGTTTATCTTCGAAAACAGCACGTATAATAAAAGTATAAAACTCATAAGTATTAAAAAGGAGGAAAAAATCATGACCAAAAACTTTGTTGCAAAAATGCTGGTGGCTGTATTACTGTTTAGTACAATTCTATCTGTTAGAACCTATGCAGGTGAGAATGATGTTCCTCGTGTGTTCCAAATAAATTCCATTGTACGTGTCGCTGAATAACTGAGAATAGACGTTATAGTATCGGTAGGTATAAGCATTTGCTGCTGGTAAATAAATAAGGAGGTTTTCCATGAGTATGTTGCATGTGAAAGAGAAAATATTATATGTAGTAACATCCATAAGAAATCCTGTCTTATTGGAAGAAAGCTACAATAAGCAAAGTTCTGCTTATCCCATGGCGCCTGACAGGAGGAACTTCAAATATGAAGAAGCTGCTGTTTATGGTAGCCAGAAAGAACTTTCAATAAAAAACCTGAGCTATAAAATAGGACAGGATAAAATTCTTGACAGCCTCAACATGAGTTTTCTGCCAAAGAAGAAATATCTGATCCTAGGAGATATGGATTCAGGTGTGGATGCCCTTATAGGGATTCTGACGAAAAAGATTCAGTTCTATGAAGGGTCAGTCACTATTAATGAGAACAATCTTAAAAAAATAAATAGAAAAAAATTATCAGGGGAGCTTTCGCTGATCAGTAAAGATATCCCTATTGAAGAAGGCGACTTATTTCATAATGTGGTTCTTGCTGAAAACTTTGGAATAAAGGAAATAAGAGAGAATCTGGGAAGAGTAGGCCTTTTTACAAAAGAAGAAGGAGAAATCAAGATGGAAAGACAAGAGTATACTGATGGTGAAAGAAAGAGAATTTCTGTTGCAAGAGCACTGATGAATCATTCCTCTATACTGATTCTTGATGAGACAGCCGGTTCGGAAAAGAATGAATCTGATTATGAGCTGGAAGAGCTGATTCTCAATATGAGAGAAATGACGGTTCTTTCCATTAGTCATAAATTGACGAAATCTCTTATGGAAAAATATGACAGGATCTTTATCATGGATAAAGGGTCTATTGTAGAAGAAGGCAGTTTCAGTGAACTCCTTCTGAATAATGATCAGTTCTACAAATCCTATGTTTCCAGCGAAACATAGATTGTATAAAGGGCACTGAAAAAAATCTATCAATCTCCTTGGTAAATCTGGTCTTTCAATTCTTTCATGTGCCCCTTTAAAAATTGCAGACAATAAAAACACCCGAATTAAGATTCTTCTAGTAATCTTCCGAAAATGGAAGAAATACTTGAAGAATCTTTTCACGTTTTACCGGAGTTTGAAACATGAGCAAGCGATAATCATTGAATATCAATGGTTATCATCTAATTGTGAAAAGTTTAATTTAATTTCATTAAGGTGTTGACGTTTACAGATTTACTGATTATAATAGGTTTATTGATTGTATACATTGTATACGACGAATACAATTCAAGGAGGAAGACATGATAAATTTTTCATTAGAAGGTAAAGTTGCAATAGTTACAGGTGCTGGTACAGGTCTAGGACAGGGGATCGCCCTTGCCATGGCTGAAGCAGGAGCTGATATCGTCGGAGTGGCTCATATCGCCATGCCTGAAACCGAAAAGATGATTACAGACATGGGTAGAAAGTTCATAGGGATTGAAGCAAACCTATTAAGCATCGAACCAGTCGGCAGAATCATAGAAGAAGCGGTAGCAGCTATGGGACATGTTGACATTCTTGTAAATAACGCAGGAATCATCAAGAGAGAAGATGCCCTGGAATTCTCAGAAGAAAATTGGGATTCGGTCATGGACATCAACCTGAAGACTGTGTTCTTCCTTTCTCAGGCAGCTGCAAAGCAGTATGTCAAGCAGGGTACCGGTGGTAAGATCGTGAACATCGCTTCCATGCTGTCTTATCAGGGTGGAAGCAGAGTGCCTTCTTATACAGCCAGCAAGTCTGGTGTCAAGGGAATCACCATGGCCATGGCCAATGAATGGGCTAAGTACAACATCAACATCAATGCCATTGCACCAGGTTATATGGCTACAGACAATACTGCAGCATTAAGATCCGATGAGGAAAGAAGCAGTGCAATCCTAGAAAGAATTCCAGCAGACAGATGGGGAACAAAGGAAGACATTGGTGGACCAGCAGTATTTTTGGCATCTGAAGCATCAAGCTACATGAACGGATTTACAATGGCTGTCGATGGCGGATGGTTAGCTAGATAGTTCTTATAAGAAGGAGAAAATTATGAAATTAGAAACAAGATATTCAACACATCCTGACGATTCAAAGTTCTACACCACAGAAGAGATCAGAGACCACTATCTTATAGAAGAGGTTTTTGTGGCAGATGAGGCAAGCTTCGTCTACTCCCATAATGACAGAATCATCGCGGGCGGAATCATGCCAGTGAAGGGCGGAGTCG
>CAZXUT010000038.1:0-35126 GCA_964643785.1 uncultured Proteiniclasticum sp. | reverse complement strand
GAAGAAGCAGTAAAAGTCTCGATGTGGATATTTGTCCATATTTTGAGTAGCAGATAAAATGGCAGATATTAAATATGAGATACTAGAAAAAATAGGTGAAATTTCACTGTCACCAAAAGGATGGACAAAAGAACTGAACCTGATCAGCTGGAATGATAGACCAGGCAAATACGATATTCGTGAATGGGATCCTGAACATGAAAAAATGGCAAAGGGAATCACGCTTTCAAAAGAAGAAGCATTAAAATTAAGGGAACTTCTTAATAAGATTGATTTCTGATGTCTGTTTTTACAGTGTGCGATTGAATTCAGCGCACTGTTTTTTTGTGGGATGAAAAATTTCAGCTATGTGCTCCAGATATGTTATATACTGGTTAAAAGTAATATAATATATCGCTTTGTGATTTCATTTGAACTGAATGGTGAGAACAAGGAAGAGAAATTCAAGTCGCAAATGGAATATAAGGGAAGGTGAATTAAAATGATTGAAGTGTACCAAATTAATTCTTTTGCAAAAGTGACGGGTGGCGGTAATCCAGCCGCAGTGGTTTTAGAAGCGGATGACTTGTCTAAAGAGAGAATGTTGTTTCTTGCAAAAGAAATAGGGTTTTCTGAAACAGCATTTGTGATGAAATCAGATAAAGCGGATATAAAGGTCAGATATTTCACACCAGTTCGAGAAGTTGACTTATGTGGACATGCTACTATAGCCGTTTTCTCACTCTTACGCGATATTGGTGTCCTAGAGAAGGGACATTATGAACTTGAAACAAGTAATGATATTCTTGGCATCGAGATTACAGAAGAGAAAGTAATGATGGAGATGTCGAAGCCCAGATACTATGAATTTGCCGATCCGAAAGAAGTGGCTGACTCACTCAACATTGGGGTGGAAGATCTGGTTGCAGAAATTTCACCCCAGTTTGTATCTACTGGATTAAAGGATCTGATCATACCCATAAGAACGAAAAAAATATTGGATCAGATCAATCCGGATTTCGACAAAATTAGTGAATTATCAGATCGTTATGGAGCAGAAGGGTATCACTTATTCACTTTGGACAATCAGGAATTAACTGCTTACACAAGAAATTTCGCGCCTACTCTGGGCATAAGGGAGGAATCTGCTACGGGAACGGCCAGTGGAGCATTGGCAGCATATCTTTATAAATACGGACTGATTGGTGATAAAGAGCTGGACTCAATCATTTTTCTACAAGGAGAGGTTTTGGGCAGGCCTTCTGAAATCAATGTAAAAATTGAAGCTGAAAATCGGGAGATTATTCAAATCCAGGTGGGAGGAAGCATCATGGATACAAAGAAAATGAAGCTGGATATTTAGTGATTATATAGTAAATAAGAAAACACCATGGAATTTTCATCCATGGTGTTTTTAAATGTGGAATCTCTTTTCTATTTCACTTTTAATACTGTTTCCCTGCAAGATGAAGATTGCTGAAAGAAATATGAAGCTTACCGCAATGCTGATGATGGAGGGATAACGGACAGTAACCCAGTCGAAAAGAAGAAAAAGAGCAGGAATAAAACCGAATAGAGCAGACATGAATGCATAAGTTATATAATCCCTGTTTCCCAGTTTCATGATGATTGCAATGGAGTACATCAGAAGCAGTGCTATGATGCATAATATCGGTATCACATAGTTCAAAGACCAGCCTCTCCAGCCTGTATTCCAGTCCCAGAAGACAGATAATACTGAAATGATTGCGACTTGCCATACAATCTTTTTAGGGATATGAAATCTTTTCTGAACAAGAAAAATCATATCCAGCCAGATGCTCAAAAGTCCAAGTAATAAGAGTAATGGCCAGTTAAGTTCTGTCGGAAAAATGAAGTAGATCATAAAACTCAAAACCACCATAACAATCGAAACAAACAATAGGATTCTGAGTGTCATATGACTTTTCAGATAGGAAGGGATTTTTGGAAATAATTGAACTGTTTCCTCGTTTTCGACAGGAAGCAGTTTATTACCGCAAAGTGGACAGTTTGTTCTTGTCTCTAGAATATCCACATTACAATGGTTACAGCGCTGCATAAAAAGCCTCCTTTTTTATAGATTTGATGAAATACCTACTTCGATTCCTTTATCGGTTAAAAACTGGAAATACGTTCTTTGTAGATCCGTATCCTGGAAGGGAGATGTAAAACTCACAACTAAATTATCCAGGTAGGAGCAAAGAACGATTTGAGGTCTTCGAGCACTGACAAAGACACTGAATTTTCGTATGTAAGGTTCAAATTCTTTAGGCATGATGATTCTTCCAACATTGGAAATTGAGGAAGTGATTTGTCGATCTTTGATGCGATTAGCAACTTTCAGGGCAATATCTTTAACGGGTAAGGGAATGACTCTTGCAAAAGGATTTTTTTCAAGTGACATGAGTTTATCCAGATGATTATTGATTTTTTCTCTCGTCAATTCACTTTTAAAGCTTTCACTTACAGAATTGATGATATCCTGGAGTTCATGACTCTGCGTCGAAAAATCGTATTGAATACTCATGGTCCCAAAAAAGTTTCTAGCTGTATTTGATTCGAAAAATTGCCTCAGATTAATGGGTACTTGTAAAACAACAGGAAATCTTCTCATTTTTGAGGGCATATCCTTATTGATCGCATAGAAATAAAGTGCTGTCATAAATACCGTCAGTGTGGTGTTATATTCATGAGCCAGCTCCAGGACTTTCTTTACCGATAATGTCCCTTCGATGAGTTTTGTCCTGTTCTCTTCTTCTTTTGTACCACGTAACTGATATGCTTTCACGGAAGATGTTTTTTCTGCGATTTCAGAAGCCCGTTTCTTGTAGTATGTTTTTTCGAAACTGTCATCCATCTTCTGACTCATAGATGCCTTATACTTCAGTTTAGGAAAATCATCAGAAAGTTCAATTTTGTGTTTTGTTGTCATGTAGTGATAAATCAGTGTTTCAAAAAACCATACTGCACCAGCTCCGTCACTTAATGCGTGGAAAATTTCAACGTTTATTCTATTTTTATAGTAGAACACTCTGAAGAGAAGACTCTTTTCTTCTTTCAGATATAAGGGCGCACAAAGTGGTTTTGATTCTTCTTCTACTACAGGCTCCAGATCACTGGATTCAAAATAATACCAGAATGCACCTCGTCTAAGAATCGAGCGATAAAGTGGAAAGCTTTCCAAAGTTGGCGTAATTGCTTCCTGTAATATTTGAGGGTCCACTTCTTCAGTCAGTTCACAGTAAAGACGAAATACCTTGGTATCTCTATTTGTGACGGTTGGAGGGAAAATTTTTGATGCGTTGTCTAGTCTCCTCCATTTGATTTTTTTGTTTTCTTTCATAAATCCACCTCTTTTGACTTTTCTTCATGGAAAAAAAGATTTATGATTTCAAAAGTATGTTCAACGATATCCTGAGAGAGGGGGTTGTTCATATATCCATGAAGTGCTTCTTTCATCTGAAAAATACGCACTTCATTACCGAAGCTTCGCAGCCTTTTGCCATAAGCTTCACCTTCATCACGTAAAGGATCATATTCTGAAGTAATGATCAGTGTCTTAGGCTGATCGCTGAGATCATCTGCTATTAGTGGTGCCACATAAGCGGTTTTTCTTGTTGCTTTGTCGGGCACATATAAGTCCATATAATCTTCTATCCTCTCTGCAGTAAGAATGAAATCTTCTCCATTTTCCTGTACTGATTTGAAAGGAGAATGCTTACTGTGATCATGATAGGTTGCTGGATAAATTAAGATCTGTCTTCGGATCTGAAACTCACCTTTATCTCGAGCCATCAGGGAAACCACTGCAGCAAGATTACCGCCAGCACTGTCGCCAATCAGCGTGATATCCTCACTTGATGCACCTAAAAGGTCAATATGCTCAAAAATTTCCTTTGTAGCAGTATAGCAGTCAATAAGTCCTATCGGAAAAGGATTTTCCGGGGCTAGAGAATAATCAACGGAGACGATGGTCTGGCCGGTAGCTTCTGCAAGATTTACACAGACTGGCGTGTAAGTCTCAATATCTCCGGTGACCCACCCACCTCCATGGAAAAAAATCATTACTTTTTTTGTATCGTTCTTTTTCGGAATAAAAAGACGAATCGGGATTTCACGGTTTCCTGCCATCACCTTATGGTCGAATGTCCTGAAAGTAGGTTTAGCTGGAGGCGTAATGATTTTCTGCACTTTTCTGAACAATTTATAATTCTTTTTTATATTTACATCAATACTTGATAAAGCTCTCAGTGTGATTCTTTTTAAAGGTTTCATAATGCACTCCTTTTCTTTGAGCTTAGTATACAGTATTATTTCATGTCATAGAAGAAAAAGATGATTGGGAGCTTTAACTGTATTCCTTTTATGGTTCGAAATTCCAGTTCATTGATTAGAGGTATAAACTTAGGTATAATGGGACGGTAAATAGTTTCGAAGTAGAAATAGATTAATATAAGAACTGGAGGCAAATTATGGAAAGAACGATTGGAACAACTTCAAGAGGCGTAAGAGCTCCGATTATAAGAGAAGGAGACGACATCTCTAGAATCGTCGTAGACTCAGTAAACAAAGCCGCACTGTCTGAAAACATCACTTTAAACGACAGGGATGTAGTATCCGTCACAGAGGCTGTTGTAGCAAGAGCACAGGGTAATTATGCAACGGTAGACCATATTGCTTTGGATATTAAAAATAAATTTCATGAAGACACCATCGGTGTGATATTTCCGATTTTAAGTCGAAACCGGTTTTCTTTGTGTCTGAAAGGAATTGCAAGAGGCGTGAAAAAGATTGTGCTGATGCTCAGCTACCCATCGGATGAAGTGGGAAATGCATTGGTTTCATTAGATCAGCTGGATGAGAAGGGGGTAGACCCCTATACAGACGTTCTTACTGAAGAGAAATTCAGAGCGTTGTTCGGTTATGAAAAGCATCCATTCACTGGGGTTGATTATATTACTTTTTATAAAGAGATCATAGAAGGAGAAGGATGTGAGGTAGAAGTTATTTTGGCAAATCAGCCAAAAGCAATCCTGACCTATACACAGTCTGTCTTGACCTGTGATATTCATACAAGAGTACGTACGAAGAGACTGCTGAAAAGAGATGGTGCCAAGGAAGTGTTTAATCTGAGCGATGTATTAAACACATCCATCAACGGAAGTGGATACAATGAAGAGTATGGTCTTCTTGGAAGCAATAAGGCAACTGAAGAGACACTTAAACTGTTTCCAAGAGATGGGCAGAAGATTGTGGATGAGATTCAGCATCTGTTCAAAGAAGAAACAGACAAGAATATTGAAGTTATGATCTATGGAGATGGAGCTTTCAAAGATCCCGTTGGTGGTATCTGGGAACTTGCAGACCCTGTTGTTTCGCCTGCATATACTAAGGGATTGGAAGGACAGCCCAATGAGATCAAGCTGAAATATATTGCTGATAATGAATTTTCACATCTGCAAGGAGAAGAACTGAAGAAAGCAATCACTGATTATATCGAGAACAAAGGTGAAGATCTCTTAGGCGATATGACGGCTGAAGGCACAACCCCAAGAAGACTGACAGATCTTCTTGGATCTTTAAGTGACCTGACTTCAGGAAGTGGGGACAAGGGAACACCGATTATTCTGATTCAGGGGTATTTCGACAGTTATGCAAAATAGCTGAGGATCTGGTAAAGGATGTGGATACTTTATGTTCAAGCATTGGATGGATATACTGCTTCAGAATGCGTTATTCAGCAATATAGGAAAAGATGAGCTCAATGAAATGCTGCAGAGTATGGGTGCATATATTGTCCATTACAAAAAGAATGAAACGATTACCATGGAAAATGAAAAACTGGAAGGTGTTGGAATCGTTCTAAGTGGTATTGTATCTGTCGGGAAAGATACTTCCTCAGGGGATCGCCTCATGATGGCAAGACTGGGGCAAGGAGATATCTTCGGTGAAGTGGCTGTATATACTGGAGCCTTGTGGACGGCCACGGTAAGGGCGGATCAGGAAGCTTCCGTTCTTTTTCTGCCGGCTGAAAAACTGCTCTATCCTGACCATGATTCTTGTGAAGGAACGTTCAGATTCACCCTGAATATGTTATATATTATTGCGCAGAAAGCCCGTGCATTGAATGAAAAACTTGAATTAGTAGCATTGAAAGGTATTCGTAAAAAAATCTGTCTTTATCTCATCAAGCAGCATCAGAAAAGCAGTAAAATGGAATTCACCATCCCTTTAAAAAGAGGAGAAATGGCTGAATATCTCCAGGTTTCCAGACCTTCACTTTCAAGGGAACTTACCAGATTAAAAGATGAGGGGCTACTGGAATTTAATGGCAGAAGTTTTACGCTGCTGGACCTTGAAGCATTATACAGAGAATTGAAAAATTAAATTAATTCGTTAAGCCTCCTGAGCAAATGGTGAAAGATCCTATGCTCAGGAGGCTTTTATCTTGAAACAAGTGGGTAATGAGAATTGTTA
Organism: uncultured Proteiniclasticum sp.; assembly: GCA_964643785.1. GTDB lineage: Bacteria > Bacillota > Clostridia > Clostridiales > Clostridiaceae > Proteiniclasticum. Next base: position 28,649 of record CAZXUT010000038.1, on the reverse strand, counting down.
TCATTCTGTAGAATTGGTATCCTCAGATACCGAATTATATTTTTCAACATGGTACACTTGATAACGGTGGTAAAAGACCTATTCGCTTTGATGAGGAGAAAGATTATGGAAAAGATCAATATAGAATATAAAGACACCTTATTTCAGGTAACCGAAAACTATAAAGAAGCGTTGGATCTTCTGGTATCTTTAGGATTTGACAATCTGAAAGATGAAGAGAAACGAAGAACTTTCGGAAAGATCATCACAATTGGTGATTCACTTAAATCGAAGGGAATTGCGTTACATGCATTTGCAGAGCAGCTTGAAGAACGAATTCAGCTTTCGGATCACACGGAAAAAGCTAGTCCTGACGGAACTGAGATCATAAATATGGCTGGGGTTCTACCTTGTCCTGTCAGAATTCCTCTGCTGGAGACCTTCGAAGAATGGCTGTCAAAACAGAAATTTGATTTTACGCTTGAATATGACTTGAAAGCAGCGTCCATGGGTATAAGCTGGCTGGAAGAGTCACTAAAGAGTGAACAGATCGAAAAACTGCCTGATTTATTCATCTCTGCAGGTTTTGATATGTTCTTCGACAAGAAACTCTTCGGAAAATATAAATCTCAGGACTTATTTGAGGACTTGACCAGTTTTTCAAAGTACAATGATGATTTTGAGAATGAGTATCTGAGTCTGCCTGATCCGAAGAAGCAGTATTCCATGATTGGTGTAGTACCAGCTGTATTTCTGATCAATGTGAAAGAGCTTGGAGAGAGAAAGATGCCAGAAAGCTGGGAAGATATACTGCATCCTGACTTTAAAAACAGCATCAGTCTTCCTGTAAGTGATTTTGATCTGTTCAATGCGATTCTGCTGAATATATATAAAATGTATGGAGAAGAAGGAATCATAAAACTAGGTGTAAACATGCAAAGAAGCATGCATCCTTCAGAAATGGTGAAGTCCCATGCAAAACTACTTGAAAGACCTTCTGTAACCATCATGCCTTATTTCTTTACAAAGATGGTTAAAAAAGGTGGTCCTATGGAAGCTGTCTGGCCGAAAGATGGTGCCATCATGAGTCCCATTTTCCTGCTTACAAAAAAGAATAAGAAACAGCAGTTAAAACCGATCGTGGATTTTTTGTCTTCTAAAGAAGTTGGAGAAATTTTATCCCACAACGGTAGATTTCCGAGCACCAATCCAGAAGTGGACAATCGTATACCCAAAGAGAACAGATATATGTGGCTTGGATGGGATTTCATAGAAGAGCACGATCTGTCTAATTTGATCAGGCACTTGGAAACACTGTTTAATCAGGCGATGAAGGGAGATATTTAAGATGAATCTTGTTACGGTATCTGGGCCTCCCTCTTCAGGGAAGACCTCAGTGATTTTAAAAACAATAGAAGCCATTAAAATGAGAGAACTTTCTGTAGGTGTGGTTAAGTTTGACTGTCTTTACACAGATGATGATGTTTTATATGAGAAGGCGGGTATTCCTGTCATGAAAGGTCTTTCCGGGTCCCTCTGTCCTGATCATTATTTTGCGAGTAATATTGAAGAAGTTGTGAGATGGGGAAGAAAAAAGGAACTGCATCTTCTTGTTACAGAGAGTGCAGGACTTTGCAACAGATGTTCACCTTACATAAAAGGTATTAAATCCATCTGTGTCATTGATAATCTAAGTGGGATCAATACACCGAAAAAAATAGGACCTATGCTGAAGACTGCGGATATCGTTGTGATTACGAAAGGGGACATCGTTTCTCAGGCTGAGAGAGAAGTTTTTGCTTCCAGAGTCAATTCTGTAAACCCTAAGGCGATAATCATGTTCATCAATGGACTTACTGGCCAGGGAGCCTACGAACTGAGCACTCTTCTATATGATGAGGAGGAGAACATTCAGTCTGTAAAGGGAATGGAGCTTAAATTCCCTATGCCTTCCGCATTATGTTCCTATTGTCTTGGTGAAACTAGAATTGGGGAAGAATTTCAGATGGGGAATGTAAGAAAGATGAAGATGGGTGATCTGGATGCATAAGATTTATGAAACGATAGTGATTGGAGATCTGCTCCATAAATATCCCTTTGTGTCCGGCTATTTTGACCAGAATAAAATGGACATTCAAGGACATGAAAATAAGACAGTGAAAGAGTTTCTTGATCGCTATACAGAGGCTGAACGTGAAGAATGGGCGATGGACAAAGATAAACTCATATCCGATCTGAATCTTTATATTGTACAGATGGTGTCGTTTCTTGGCCTGGACAAGGATCGGGTAGACAGTATCACAATATTACCGGGAAGAGACAAACAGGGTAAACCTGAGACATTTGAGAGTTTGACAATAAACAGGAGTGAGATTGTATCAATTGTGGGTTCGACGGGTTCTGGGAAAAGCAGATTACTGGCCGATATCGAATGGGCAGCAAACAAAGATACGCCAACAGATAGAACAATACTCATCAATAACAAGATTCAAGACAAGAGTATGAGATATTCTACCAGCAACAAACTGGTCGCTCAGCTGTCGCAGAACATGAATTTCGTTATGGATCTTAGTGTTGGCGAATTCATTAAGCTTCATGCCAAAAGCAGGATGGTTGAAAACATAGAAGATATCATCGGAAGAATCATAGATGCTGCAAATGATCTTGCTGGGGAGAAATTCAATCTGGATACACCCATCACAGGACTCAGTGGTGGGCAGTCAAGAGCACTCATGATTGCGGATACTGCAATACTGAGCACTTCTCCGATCGTGCTCATTGATGAGATCGAGAATGCGGGAATTGATCGAAAGAGAGCGTTGAATCTTTTGATCAGTGAGGAGAAAATTGTACTCATGGCTACCCATGATCCGAGTCTTGCATTGATTGCAGACAAAAGAATCATTATCAAAAATGGTGGGATCTATAAAGTCATGGAAACGAAAGAGGAAGAAAAGTCCATTCTATCTGAACTGGAGAAAATGGATCTCATCATCAGTAGAATGAGAACAAGGCTTAGAAACGGTGAAGTACTAAATAAAAAAGATTTTAAAGGAGAAATGTAAATTATGCATGAAGGATGTAGCGGTAGTTTTAAAAATGGAGAAGAGGTTGTTGCAAAGGTCAGGCACATGGGTTTTTCAGAACAGATGATGCCTATGCCTCTAGAGATTACTTGTGTTGAATGTTCTAAAGAGTTTGAAATGAGCACCTTTGAAGATCAGTGTCCACATTGTGGGATGGTTTATGGAGTTACTCCATGCCATGCTTTCGATCCGGCGAACATTAAGGCTGCTGGAGTAGGATATTAAACTACAGTATAGGATAAAAAGTCCGCAGAGAAATCTGCGGGCTTTTTTAGAAGGAAGTATAAATGTAGTTGATAATTCATGCGAAATACAAAATATGTAAGAATTTCAGATATTAAAACCTATATCTGATAAACTGTAGGTAATATAGAATTTTATATCATTTTAGGAGGAATCATGGTAAAGAGCGGGAGTCATAAACTGAAGATACTGTATCTGATGAAAATGTTTCTGGAACAGACTGATGAAGAACATAGTATAGGAATCGCTGATATAATCAGAGAACTGGATAATTATGGCATTTCTGCGGAAAGAAAGTCCATATATGCCGATATTGATACCTTGAAAGTTTTCGGACTGGATATCAATAAGAAAAAATCAAAAGCGACTGAATACTATCTTGCGAGCAGAGAATTTGAACTGCCTGAGCTTAAACTTCTGGTGGATGCAGTGCAATGCTCAAAGTTTGTGACCCATAAAAAAAGCAATGAACTGATCAAAAAGATTGAAAGCCTGACGAGTAAGAAGCAGGCAATGATGCTGCACAGACAGGTCTATGTAGCAAATCGCGCGAAATCAATCAATGAAAATATTTATTATAATGTAGACAAACTTCATCAGGCCATTGCAGAAAACAGAAAAGTCTCTTTTCAGTATTTTGATTATAATCTGGATAAAGAAAAAGTTTATAGAAGAGATGGTGAGCGATATATCATCAGTCCCTATTCGTTGTCATGGGATGATGAAAATTATTATGTGATTGCTTACTACAAGAAACATGATAATTTTGTGCATTACAGAGTGGATCGAATGAGTAATATAGATGTCATGGAAGAATCAAGAGCTCCTCTTAATGAGGACACAGTATTTAATGTGGCAGAGTATGCCAAACAGACTTTCAATATGTTTAATGGAGTAGATGAAGTGGTTTGGCTGGAATTTGATAATGAACTGGTGAATCAGGTTTTAGACCGGTTTGGTGCAGACATCACGATTCAGAAAGAAAGCGATGAAACTTTTTCCATAAGAACGCGAGTAAAGGTCAGCAGCACTTTCTTTTCCTGGGTTGCTCAATATGGTAAGAAAGCCAGAATTATGCAGCCTCAAAATGTTCGCGAGGAATTCAGCGGTTTTCTGGAAGAAATTTTGCTTCAGTACAGATAAATAAAAAAGTGATAGAGAACTTGTTTGAAGATCATTCATAAAAAGTCAGATGACATACATAATTCAAAAAAATCACTAAGTACAAAGGTCTACGAAAACAAATTTATCTCCAAGATCTCTGTAGTCGCAATGAACAAATGAAAAAGGGAATAAAAATATGATACAAGATATTATAATGAATCAAAAAGTAATCTTTAATACCTCTGTTGATGGGTTTTCACCATCATCGATTGACAAAGGTACGTTAGCGATGCTTTCCATCATTGAAATTAATGAGGACGATAAGGTACTTGACTTGGGATGTGGCTATGGTATCGTCGGCATAACCATCGGAAAAATCATAGGTGAAGACAAGGTGGTCATGTGCGATATTTCAGAAGCTTCTGTGGAACTGGCCAGAGAAAATGCGAAGCTGAACGGATTATCGTCCATTAAGGCAATCCAAAGTGATAGCTTGAATGACATCGAGGATTCTGATTTCACTTTAATTTTATGCAACCCGCCATATCATACTGATTTCTCGGTGGCTAAAAGATTCATAGAAAAAGGTTTCACAAAATTAGTAATAGGCGGGAAAATGATCATGGTGACCAAACGAAAAGAATGGTATAAAAATAAACTGGCATCTACTTTTGGTGGTGTGAACGTACATGAAATTGATGGGTATTATGTATTTGTCTCAGAGAAGCGCTCAGATTTAAAACTTGTAAAACTGAAAAAACCAGCGAAATTGTCTAAGAAGCTGCAAAGGAAACTAGATAAGGGAGAATAATTCATCTTACGCGGTCAATGCTTAATCACAATAAGAAATTCACGACATTTTAGTCGTGAATTTTTTATTGTTTCATCGTGTGGTTTTCCCTCATAGTCAGTTATCTTGAAAAGTCATCGAACCCGATAAGCTGTTTAGAGCAGTTAATAAACCTTAATCTAAGCTGCTGTCATAAAAGATTTTCCCGGATATAATTGTCTTGTCAATTAATATGTCTTTTATGCTACTCTTATCCACTTCAAAATATGGATCTTTCAGCACAACAAGATCCGCATAATATCCGGGAAGCAGTCTCCCTTTTATGTCTTCTTCAAAGCTCATGTAGGCGCTGTTTATGGTGATATTATCCAGTGCGGTGGTTCGGTCTACAGCTTCATTCATATAATAGCCTTCAGATGGATAAAGAGATAAATCCTGTCTGTTGATCGCACAATGAAGATTCTCCATCACATGAAAGCTTTCAATAGGGGCATCAGTGCTGTAGGCAACTTTTATCCCAAGATTTTCCATGGTGCCAAATGCATAGGATGTTCTGGCGAGCGCTTCACCAACACGGTCCTTAACGATATGAAGATCATTGTGTAAAAAGATGGGTTGTGCATAAACGAGAAGATTCAGTTTCCTGATTCTCTGAAGCAGTTCATGGTCGGTGATCTGAACATGAATCAGGCCATGTCTGTTCCTGTTGTCCGGGTTGATGATTTTTTCGTAGGCATTCAATACACTTTCGATGGCGCCATCACCGATGACATGTATGGCTGTCTGAATTCCGTTTAGTTCAGCGGTTCTTATAAGTGATTCAAGGGATTCTTTGGTCATGGTTGGCATACCTCGAGTTGCAGGATCATCAGCATAAGGTGCTCTCAGATATGCAGTGCGAGCTCCTAGGGACCCATCTGCAAACATCTTAAGAAGCCCATACTTCAGAAATGGACTTTCACTACGGTCAAAGCCATCCTTCAGCCTTTCTTCAAAGGTTTCAAGATCTTTTGCATATACCTGATGATAGATTCGAATGCTCTCATCTTCTTTCGCAAAGCGCCTGTAAGCTTCTTCCACAACTTCAGCTTCCTGATTTCCAAGCCAGATGTCATTGACCTGTAGTGAGGTAAGTCCATAAGAGAGCGCTTTTTTTGCGGCAGCCCTTATATGTTTTAATGCGCTTTCTACAGTTTCTTCTTCATAGAGCATATCAAGTAGCCGTATAGCATTTTCTCTGAAAATACCGTTTGGATTTCCAGATGGATCCGTATCAATCTGCCCACCTTCAATCATTGGAAGCGGATCAGATAGGTTCAGCTTTTCCAGAGCGGCGGAATTCACCACAGCCATGTGAGAACAGGTTCTTGTAAAGATGATTGGGGTTGTTCTCGTAATCTGATCAAGATCAGATCTTGTCGGGAGTCGCTTTTCATCAAAATAATCCTGATTGAATCCTCTACCAGATAAAAGCTTCATGGGTTCTGGATGTGACTCAAGAAATGCCTTACCTCTTCGGACCATTTCTTTCAAGGAATCAGATCCATAGAGGTTCACGGTGGAAAGGGCAACACCGGATTGGTAAAAATGCAGATGGGCATCATTGAAACCAGGCAGAACTGTTTTGCCTTCGAGGTCTATTATTTGAGATGGGGCTAGAAAAGACTCTTGAAGAAGTGCATCTTCTCCTGTTGAAACAATCAGTCCGTTCTCTATGTATAGAGCATCAGTAAAGAGATTGCGCCTCTGATATATATTTCCGTTTTTCAATAGTAATTTCATGGTACCTCCAGTGTTTTTTCTGAGATTCTTCTTAGGGTAAATCATATGTTTCTCGGCTGCATTAGAACTATTTTATCACGAAAATCCAAGCTGTTTTAAGTTAATTCGAAATCAGTGGCAATCTTGAATCAATAACAAATCTGTATATGCACAATTCAAATTTGTTATTGTAGAGGGTATAGCTTTTCGACATCTATGATATACTGAGATTATCGTTGCAATAATTAGAAAACGAATTATTAGAGTCATCTGGAGGACATTAATGAAGAAGATAAATTATCCGCTTTTAATAGGCGGAATAGTTCTTATATTACTTCTCATACTCACCTATTTCCCTGAGACATTTACGTCAAGAGATCCTATCCATGAGGAGCCTCCAAGGTATATCGAGTACCAAAAGGATGGAGAGATGATAGAAGAGCTCTCTGTGAATCCCATGAGACCAAATAACATAAATATCATGGGAACGGACGATGCCGGAAGAGACATCTATGCTCGACTTGTTTTTGGCACCAAAAATACATTAAGACTTGGTTTTCTCATTGCTCTGTTTCGTCTGATCCTTGCTTTGCCACTGGGAATACTTGCAGGTATGGGAAACAAGAGCATCAGTTCAATCATCAAATTCTTCAGCACTTTCTTCAGCGCAGTTCCTATGCTGATTTTCAGTTTCGTTCTGTTGAATTTCAATTATTTCTACAGGATGCAGATTGAAAAATCAATTGTGGCTTTTGCGGTAGTTCTTACGATAGTCGGCTGGTCAAAACTCGCTGGAATGCTAGAAGATGCAGTGAAGATGATTATGGATGAGGATTTTATCGAAGGCGAAATAGCCATCGGGAAAACCAAACTACAGATTGTAATTCAGAATGTAGTTCCTCACGTGATTCCAACTGGAGTCAGTCTGTTTTTCAAAGAGATTGCCATGGCACTGTTTCTGGTTGCACAACTTGCTGTGCTTTATGTTTTTGTCGGATCCACGAGAGAGGTCGGTGCAATGGCATTTCGAGCAAACTATCGTATGGGTCTAGAGCCTGAATGGGGTGGTATGCTTTCCAGAATCACATCTGATGTCATGAGATTTGAAGAGGTCTGGTGGGTTTCTTTCTTCCCGGTTGTATTTTTCGCAGTGGCGATCATGGGTATAAATTTATTGGGTGAAGGGCTGAGAATGGAGTTCCAGAAAAGAAATTCCAGAGTGATCAGCATCATCAGAAAGACCTTTGCAATGCTTTCACCAAAACTTCTTTATCTGCAGTTAAGAGAATTTCCAAAGTACTATAAACCGGTTCTTTTGAAAATAGGATCAGTGGTCCTTATTCTGGTTTACTTTTTTGTACCAAGATATAATAGTGAAATTCCCTTTCAGTCAGAAAATGCACTAGATCAGCTACGCGTACTCTCAAGTTCTGATTTTGAAGGTAGGGTCAGTGGTACAAGAGGGGGACATGAAGCCGGAAACTACATTATCGATACGATGAATTCCTATGGATATGAAGTAAGTACCATGGACATCAGCTACTACTACGATGAGGAAGAATCGCTTGAAAATCTGAAAGTCATGGCACCTATGGTGGTGAAAGAAGGAGAAATCAGGGTTACCGATTTAAATGGAGAGAAAAAAATATTCAAGCTGCATGAAGATTTCACTATTTTCACGCTTAATCGGCAGGAACTGATAAATGCGGAAGGAAAGGACTTTTATTACAAGGGAATGGCTACGGATAGAGTTCATTTAGCGCAAGTACCCGAAGATATTGAGATTTTTCCGATTGAAGAACGCTATATCAGGGAACTTCTGAATTCTGACAGATCTCCCTTCAGTGAGAACAATATGAGAGGGATCAATGCTTTTGAAAGCGACGAAATGCAGAAGGAATTTAAATTGCAGTTTATGCTGATGGACGAGTATGAATCCAGAAGCAATGCATACCTACATAAATCACATACAATTCTTCCTTTTAAAGAACTGCGAGAAATCCTTCTGAGTGGTTATTCTGAAATAGAAGTTTCCTTCAGTTATCCTGAACTTCCTGAGTTCCAGGGGAGAGTGATTGAAGCATTTCTTCCGGGTGATGATTTATCCATGGAGAATCCAGGTGAGACCATAGTGATCGGATCCAATTATGATGGCATCTATGAGCATGATGGGAAGTCTTCTGTGATTTCAGCTACACCAAGTGCTACTGCCCTGGAAGTTGCAAGAGAGCTTGCGGCTTTGGAAGAGCCTGTTAAAAGATCTGTGTCCTTTGTTTTCTGGGATAATCAGATGGAAATCAAGAAGATTACACCTGAAGAAGGATCAGAGTATTATCATAGAGAAGCCATGAAAACAATTGATATGGTCGTCACAGGAGGATACTATTACTACGAAATAGGATATGCAGGGATAGGCAAGGACAAGGATATTTCTTTAGTGACGTTTCCTGCTCAAGGAGGTAGAAAACCTTCTTATCTGATCGGTACACAGATGGAGCATCTTCTTAAAGATATGAAGGTACCTTATAGAAGATTTCAGAGCATCTATGCCAATACCAGCAGCAGTTCGAGTCTAGGTGTATTCGATATGGTTACCAGGTCTACACTTGACATGAGACTGAATGCTTTCTTTACTGTTGGGATTGGGCAGTCACACGTTCACGACATGGGTACAGAACATGATTCTTTATCGAAAATAAATATGAAGAGATTCATAAGTATTGGGCAAGTGATGCTGGATAATCTCACAATGAATCCCTATTTAATGGAAGATCCACCAAAGAAGGAGTGATGAGGGTTTATGATTGAAGTTAAAGATCTGAAAAAACATTTCATAGCAAAGAACAGTGTGTTTGGAGATGAAAAAGAGCTGATCCATGCAGTCAATGGAATTGATTTTAAAATAGATCAGGGGAAAACGCTGGGACTGGTGGGTGAGTCTGGGAGTGGGAAATCAACGACAGGCAGACTTGTCCTTCGATTGCTGGAACCTACTTCAGGGTCCATTTTTCTAGATGGAAAAGACATAAGCACAATCTCCAACAGGGATTTCAGAAAACTGCGCAAAGAGCTGCAGATGGTTTTTCAGAATCCTTATTCTGCACTGGATTATAAAATGACGATAGAAGATATTCTGGTTCAGCCTCTTCAAATCCATAAGATTGTCCAGCCATTGGACTATAAGAAGGAAGTTTACAGATTACTAGATCTGGTAGGGCTTGACAAAGCTTCTGCTAAAAAATTTCCACATGAATTCAGTGGTGGTCAAAGACAAAGAATCGGTATCGCCAGAGCTTTGTCCACAAAGCCAAGATTTATAGTGTGTGATGAACCCGTATCTGCACTTGATGTGTCCGTACAATCACAGATTATTAACCTGACCATGGATCTGCAGAAAGAATATGGCTTGTCCTATCTTTTCATTGCGCATGATCTGCATGTAATAAAACATGTAAGTGATGAAGTTGCGGTGATGTATCTTGGTAAAATTGTGGAAAATGGTGCTTCGGAGCTCATATTTAATCATCCCATGCACCCTTATACAAAAGCTCTTCTTGCTGCTGTTCCAGGGCAGAAAGGTGAAATAGTAGAGGAGAGGAAAAGACTTCAGGGAGAAATTCCAAGCTCCATCAAAATGCCTAAGGGATGTGCGTTTCACACAAGATGCCCTTATGCCATGGATATCTGCAAGGAAATCATTCCAATACTGAAAAAGCATGAAAATAGAGAAGTGGCATGTCATCTGTTTTAATGAGACGTATACATGATTGGAGGCAATTATGAATCTAAGACACAGGAAATTATTGAAAATCATCCTTGGAAATTTACTCCTTCTCTCCACAGTCATTGTGGGGGTTATTATTATCACAGGAGTTCCTATAAATTTTGATATTATTTATGAAAAAGGAAGTTATCGCCCCAACATGTCATTCAGTCTCATCACAGAAGGGATTAAAGAGAACTTTCGTTATATTTTTTCTGGAAGAGTAAAAGAACTGGTGATTTTAGACAATACTGTAGGGGAACTGTTTGCAGTCTCAGCCAAGCGTAGTGGAATTGTGTTGTTTTCAGGTATTGTACTTGCAGTACTTGTCGGGATTCCAAAAGGGATTATGGACAGCAGAAAAAGAGATCGGATTGGAACGTTTAAGATGCTCCAGTCTCTCATACCTCTATCTGTACCGGATATACTGACGATTGGAATGATTCAGATGCTTGCACTATATCTGTTTAAAAACAATATGACCTTTTTAGGAATTGGTCCCATCGAATTCAAAGGTGATCAGTACTGGTACAACGCAATCTATCCGATTATATCCATATCCATACTACCTGCAGCATACATAGCCAGAACAACGGCAACAGCAATTGAAGAAGGATTCTCAAAACCCTATATCTTAGCAGCAAGAGGGAAGGGCTGTTCAAGGTTCAGAATCATAAAGAATCACTTGATGAAAAGTGTGATCTATGAGGTTCTTTCAGTTTTCCCGACGATTCTTGCTTTGATGTTTTCAAGCCTTATTATTGTGGAAAGGCTGTTTTACTATAGAGGAATCGGATACCATATGATTGATTTTTACACGTCAACAAGAATTGAACCATTTGCTGGAAGCATGGCCTTCAGTTATTTTATGACGATTATGGCAGTGGTATATTTCATGATTCTTTTCATTTTCAATTTACTGAAAGACATGGTGATCCCACAAGTCAAATCATGATCACATGTCTAAGTACAAGGCAATTACAGGAGGGAAAAAGATGTCACTACTAAGTGTCAATAACATAAAGACGTATTTCTATCTGGATGGAGAAGAATTACCTGCCGTAGACGATGTAAGCTTCACATTAGAGAAAAACAAGACTTTAGCTGTCATCGGTGAATCTGGAAGCGGGAAGAGTGTACTTGTCCTTAGTATCATGAAGCTGGTTGATTATCCGGGGAAGATTGTTCATGGTGAAGCAATCTATCAGGGTGAGCGTAAAGGGAATCTCCTGGAAATGAAGGAAAAAGAGATGCAGAAAATCAGAGGCAATGAAATTGCAATGATTTATCAGGATCCAATGTCTACGCTTAATCCACATATTGCTGTTGGAAAACAGATTGAAGAGGTTCTGTATATTCATAAGAAGGGAACTAAAAATCAGATCAGAAAAAGAACCATGGAGCTGATGACTGAAGTAGGTATTCCTGATGCTGAAAAAAGGTATCATGATTTGCCGAAGCAGTTCAGCGGTGGTATGAGGCAAAGAATCATGATAGCGATGGCAATTGCATGTGATCCGAAAATTCTGATTGCGGATGAACCTACTACAGCACTTGATGTTACAATTCAGGCTGAAATACTGGATTTACTTAAGAAGCTGCAGAAAGAAAATCAGATGTCCATCATTTTAAACACCCATGATCTGGGCGTGGTGGAGGACATGGCCCATGATGTTTGTGTCATGTACTGCGGAAAAATCATGGAGAAAGCACCAAAAGAAGAACTGTTCAGTCATCCACTCAATCCATATACGATAGGACTGATTGAATGTATGCCCGGAAGAGGAGAGACTAAAGAGAGGCTTAATGTGATTGAAGGATATGTTCCACATCCTTCTGATTTTCCATCGGGATGTCGATTTTCAAATCGCTGCCCATATGCAGCTGAAAAGTGTCATAAAGAACTACCGCAGCTTGTTGAAATCACACCAGGACATCATGTAAGATGCTTTCTGGTAGAAGAGGGGATTCCTCTAGTTAAGAAAGAGGTAGCAACTAACTGATTACCTCAGCTACCACACTACTGTATCGCTGTTTTTACAGACCAGGTAAGGTGATTTCAATAAAAAAGAGTATTGCTACGTATAAGCTCGTACAGGCAGGATATTATAGTATCCTGCCTGTACGAGCTTTTGTCTTATCGTAGAGTGCGTCTGGATTGGGAAGGTGAAAATCCATCATTACACTTGTCTGGCAATACAATACTTGTTTGATAGCAGTTACTGAATAAGATGTTTTATGATTACTAAATTATATTCAGAAAACACTAAAAATTACCATAAAATTGTTAAATAAGAGAGTGTACTTCGATTTTTTCATGAGTGTTACCTGCGTTCTATAATGACATAAAAACTTGTTTGAGATAATGAAAAATTTAGCGAATAATTAAAATTGTTAGACGATGCATATGTTTTCGATGGTGATTCAAATTGCATACGTTTGTACTCAATAGGAAGATTCAGCTGAAAACCTGATTTGCCAATCATTGCTACTAATTATATAATTATTAACATAATGACATAATTAAGTATTATTAATATCAAGTTTTTCAATAATACAAGTAAAATATGATCTGATTCATTTAACTTGGATGGTTGAAATATCCCGGTAATGTTGTTTCTTTATGAGTTGATAAAAGCGAGGAGGGATGAGATGGAAAATAGTGGCTCCTTTATATAGAACGTGTCAGATACTAGAATCATAGATAGAAATGTCAGTTAACTAAGATTAGGTAGCCTGAAAGATAATCACAGACTTGGTATCATTTATCATATTATAAACATTAGGGGGAATTATTTTGAAGAGAAAGCTTAACCTGACCACCAAAATAATGATAGGATTTGTAGCGGGAATTGTTGCAGGACTTGCATTGCGAGGATCACCTGATTTTGTCAATACTTATATCGCTCCATTTGGGGCATTGTTTTTAAACCTGATCATGATGATTATTGTACCTTTGGTCTTCTCATCTCTTGTTGTCGGAGCTGCAAGTGTCGGAGATGTCAAGACATTAGGACGTATTGGAATAAAGACTGTGGTCTATTTCCTCATAACAACAGCATTTGCAGTCTCCATTGGATTAGCCTTAGGCTGGATGATTCAACCAGGAGCTGGTCTTGCTATTACCAGTACTGCTGAGGTAGCTGCTTCTGTAGCTCCTCCTTTATCAGAAACCCTAATCAATATCATCCCACGTAATGCTCTAAGAGCAGCGGCGGATGGTAACATGCTTCAGATTATTGTCTTTGCCATCTTCCTCGGAGTCGCCTTTAACGCGGTACCAAAAGAAAAAGGGAAGACGTTCATCGAATTCTTCGAGGGATTAGCTGAAATCATGTACAAGGTGACCTCTTATGTCATGGCGTTTGCACCTATTGGCGTATTTGGACTAATTGCACCTGTGGTAGTAAACTACGGCTTAGGTGTATTACTTCCACTTGCAAAAGTCATCGGTGCAGTCTACCTCGGCGTAACGATACACGCCATTCTAGTCTACAGCACAGCGGTTAAAGTAATTGCCAAAATGAGCCCGCTCACATTTTTCAAGGGTGTCATGCCAGCCGCTTTAATGGCTTTCACGACCTGTAGCAGTTCAGGTACACTACCAGTCAGTCTGAAAGCTGCCCGAGAAAGTCTTGGCGTATCTAAAAAAGTAGCCAGCTTTGTCCTCCCTCTTGGCGCAACTATAAACATGGATGGAACAGCACTCTATCAGGGTGTATGTGTCCTGTTTGTAGCCCAGGTCTATGGAGCGGAGCTTTCTCTGGCACAGCTTGGAACAATCGTTCTGACAGCTACCCTTGCATCAATCGGCACTGCTGGAGTTCCTGGTGCAGGACTGATCATGCTTTCATTGGTTCTAGCATCTGTGGGTCTTCCACTTGAAGGGATTGCTCTTATCGCTGGAATCGACCGTGTGCTCGATATGGCAAGAACAAGCGTCAATGTTATAGGTGACCTGTCATGTTCGATGGTAATTGCTGCCAGCGAAAATGAAATTGAAACAGTGTTAGTTCCAGAACCTGCAACAGTTTAATAAATCAAAACTGTTCTTTAGAATGTCGAGCTGATAACAATATCTCAAGGAGATGACTCATGAAAGAAAAATCGATTGGCATTTTAGGTGGGATGGGTCCGGAAGCAACTTGGGACTTCTATGGACGCATAATAAAAGCTACACCTGCGCAACAGGATTCCGAGCATATACGGGTGATCATTGACAGTAATCCGAAAATACCTGATCGTACGAAAGCCATATTAGGTCAGGGTCCAAGCCCAGTGGAGGAAATGATCGAATCAGGAAAGAATCTTGAACGATTGGGAGCAGATTTTCTTCTGATTCCCTGCATGACAGCACATCACTTCATCAAACCAGTTCAAGAAGCATTGAACATTAAAATTATTAATGGGTTTGAGCTGATTCGTAGTTTGATGGACAATGATATTATTGCTGACAAAAAGGTTGCGGTTATTGCCACGACAGGATGTATTTATACACGAATCTATGAAAAGTACCTGGAAGAAGAAAGGTTACTGTTTCCAGATGAAATGACACAGTACACAGAAGTTATGGATATCATCTATGGCCCACGAGGGATAAAGGCTGGTCATGTATCGGGGGAAGTAATTACCCGTCTGACTCGACTGTTTGAAGTCTTTCAACGACAAGGTGCTGAATATGTCATTGCAGGATGTACTGAAATTTCATTGGTACTCAAAAATGAACTTATGCCTCTCCCGGTAATAGACCCAATGGATCTTCTTACGCGAGAAGCAGTAAGGCTTGTAAAAGGACTATCGTTATAATTTCATTTGGCTTAAACAAGGAACAGGCCCTCTTATCAGCTGGTAAGAGGGTTTGTGTTTTTCATCAAGAAGTATCTACTGTGAATAAAAGTCTCAAACATGAATTTTATTTTTATAACTACATCCATAATGGGAATTCCATCTTTGCAAGACCAACTTCCGTTTCACCCTTTTTTTCTCTTCCAACCGGAAGTTACTTTAATAATTAACAAGAAAAAATAGATGTTATTTATATTAGATCTTAAGTTTGACATTCATGGCGTTATCATCTACAATAGAACATGTGCTTAAGGTACAAATGTGAAGCAGAATATCGCGGGGTGGAGCAGTTGGCAGCTCGTCGGGCTCATAACCCGAAGGTCGTAGGTTCAAGTCCTACCCCCGCTACCATAAAAAAGCTCATGAAATTTAAATATTTCATGAGCTTTTTTCCGTTAAATTAGAATTTTCTATCAGGTAAGTACTGACCTGACAGGGAATTCTAGAAAAGGAAAATTACAATAAATGAATTAATACTTAAATATATTAATTAAGATTGTAGTCATTGATGCTGTAGATTATAATGAGTTATCAAAATAAAAGATATTATGGAGGTAAAAGATGGAGAGATACATTTGTGTGATTTGTGGGTATATTTACGATCCTGAACTCGGCGATCCAGATAGTGGCATCAAACCAGGAACAGCATTTAAGGATCTTCCTGAAGACTGGCTTTGCCCTCTTTGTGGAGCCTATACGAACGAATTCGTTGTAGCGGAATAATACCAAACCCCATTGTCTATGATTGTAGGCGATGGGGTTTATCAGTTTTAAAGGGCATGATGTCCGACGATGGAGAATCTCCACAAAGAGAATAGTTGCTGACGAACCTTATAGCAGCTTTTAAAGATTGACGTAACGCGGTGTGATTGCGAGGAAGCAATAGTATACACTCAACCTGACCTATAGAACCGCTTGTAAAGCGGCATGTTAGGTGGCGTGTGAGGGTAAAAATTCTAATTGCCTGATTACTTTGAGAATATACTTGTAAATTTTATTTAATTTGCTAAATAATTATCAAAATGTTACTTTTATGCGTTTAAAATGATAGATAATAAAAATAGTATGGTATACATATATTCAAGAAGAATGGGGAGGCTTAAAATATGAAGAAGTGGATGAAAGTGCTTCTTTTACTGATCCTGGTTTTAGTGATTGGAAGTGTTCTTATCTTTAATTACTTATCAGGAAATCTGAAGAATCTGATGAATGAACCGGTTAGTATAATTATTTTTGATGAAATCGCTGATGGGAATTATGAAGGTGAATACAGTTCTTTTCCAGTAAATGCAAAAGTCAGTGTGACTGTGATCGACCATAAGATCACTCAGATTGATATTCTAGAACATGGTCATGGAAAAGGAGCTGAAGGAGAAAAAATCACAGATTCAATAATAGAACAGCAGTCCTTAGACGTGGATGTAATATCCGGAGCAACATACAGTAGTAAAGTGATCCTACACGCCGTCGAAGATGCATTGATAAATTAAGATGAGAAAGAGGTGCTGAATCATGAAAGTAGCCATTGTCATTCATTCTTTAACCGGAAATTCTTTATCCGTTGGGAATGGAATAAAAGAGAAATTAAATGGAAATGGATTGGAAACTGAACTTATCAAAATTGAACCTATAGGTGGGGAAAACAAAAATGAAGCAGACTATACGAAAATCAGATTTCAAGACCACCTGAATGTTGAAGAGTATGATTTTGTGATAATCGGAAGTCCTGTCAGAGGTTTTTCCATGAGTCCTGTATTGAAAGCTTATCTTAATCAAGCTGGGGATCTGCATGAAAAAAAGATCTATATTTTTGTAACACATTTTTTCCCGTTTGCTTTTATGGGTGGTAAAAATGCGATCAGGCAGATAAAAAATCAGATCGAAGATAATGGTGGAATAGTAATTGATACTGCGATTATAGACTGGAAAAATCCGTCGAGAGAGAAGCAGATAGAAAACCTGATACAAAACTGGAGTCATATTATCCAGTGAAAAGATACCCATACAGATGCGTCTGTATGGGTATCTTTCATTAATCTATGAATTCGAATTGACTAATTCTTTCACTGCTGATCGCATTTATAGTGTTCTGAAGTGATTCAGCCAGACTGTCTTCATCAGCATGATGTTTTCTTGCTGAAATCGCCGGGTCCAAACCGATTGGTACGATTTCGTACCTGAACACTTCACCGTATTGTGTTCGGTTGATCCAGGTCGGAATGAATTGTGCTTCTTTTATTATTATCTTATTATCCTGATTTCTCTTTAAAATCACTCTGGAGATGACTCCGTCTTCGGTTCCGGTCATGTTTAGGATTTCATTTCTTTGATTGGAAAGGAAGTTGCCCATGGAATATACAACAAGTCCTTCATGGTCGTCTTTGGTCGAGGAGAGGAATTCCATTTCCTGTACCATGTGAGGATGTGATCCTAGTATCAGATCGACACCTTCATCAATAAGCATCTGTGCTAAATTCTTCTGATAGGTATTGGCTTTTTTTTCGTATTCAGTACCCCAATGCAGATAAAGTATGATGAATTCGGCACCTTCTTTCTTCATGGAATCTATTTCGACTTTCAGTTTGTCAAATGCGTTTTCTACATTGGTCATATCCATATAATTGACATGTTTCTCCATCCCGCCCGAATCGATATTATTGATCACTACTGAATTTTTATGAATGTATGCAGTGCTGAAGGATGCAAGTCCTATTTTCATTCCATTCAGGATTTTCAGTACATATTTTTTCGCATCCGGATCCTTATGCGTACCGAAATAGGGAAGGTTTCTTTCTTCCAATTCGTCAATTGTGGATAGGATTCCACTCATTCCTGTGTCCATGGAATGATTATTGGCTGTTCCAATGAGATCAAAGCCAGCAGAGCTCAGAGCGTCAAGCAAGGCATCTGGTGAATTGAAACGGGGATAGCTTGAAAGGGCTCTATTTTCATTAATTGTAGTTTCGAGATTGGCGATGGATAAGTCATCGGATGTGAAAATCTCTTTTACCCGTGCGAAATTGTCATGGAAATAATAGTTGTCTGGCCCGATAGCCTGTGACAACCACTGAGATTCATGAACTATGATGTCTCCTACAGCACTGATACAAACCTCATCCTCATCAACAGCATAAGAGTTTTCTTTCGCTGATACAGTCATAGGTGAAATAGAATCTTCTACAGATAAAGGATCGATTTGAAAATCTGCTGCAGGTTTACTCATGCAACCGCTTAGAATAACTGGAATGAGAATCGCATAATATTTATGTTTCATCATTTCTTGTCCAATTCCTTGTTTTTTATTTAATGTCATCCATTTTCTATTATAATTCATTTTTCTATTGTTTAGAATAGTCACAAGTATATTATGAAAGCGATATATTATAAAAGACATAAAAATTATGCGAAGAGGAGTATAAACTAACATCTAAGTTATGAATAAGTGCTGTAGTTCAGTTCAATAATAAGATATAATATAATCAGATAAATATTGAAATAGTCTGAAACTGAATCATAACGATAGTTTAGAAGTAGAGGTTACAGAGGAGTTGTACGATGACAGTAAGGGAAGTTTTAGCCCGGAAAGATTTGTTGGTAATAATGGAAACATCTTCTGATCTGATTCACATTATGAATCAGAAGGGGAAGATTTATTATGTCAACGATGTTTGGAAAGACAATCTCGGTTATGATGAAATTGACATTTTATCCTCCGAAGTATGCAATGAACTATTTGATGTAGATATTAAGTCCTACATAACTATGGTCATAGATCAAAATACAAAAATAGCGTTTAAAACGGGTATTTATAAGAAAAGCGGGAAAAAACAAAGTGTAGCTGGCTGGATCAGTCCCCTTAATGAGATTGCTGATCATGAAGAATCACTGTACTTATGTATATTTAAGATCAGTGATTCTGAAAAAACTGTGGATTCACTGAAAGGATCATCCGGAAATCTTGAAGAAAAGGAAAATTTCGCAGATATCATAGAAGCAACACGTGCCGGTACATGGGAGTGGAATGTTCAAAAAGCAGAGACGAAATATAATGAACGCTGGGCTGAGATTGCGGGGTATTCCCTAAGCGAATTGAGGCCAATCACTTCTGAGACATGGAGAAAACTGGTTCATCCTGATGACCTTATAAAATCTGACAAGGAAATAGAATCATTATTCTACAAAGAGAAGGAATATTATTCTCTGGAATGCAGGATGAAGCATAAAATGGGTCATTGGATCTGGGTTCTTGATAAAGGGAAAGTAGTTTCCTGGTCAGAGGATGGAAGACCTCTTCAGATGGTTGGCACACATACAGATATCACAGAGAGTAAGCTGCTAGAACTGGAAATCAGAAAGAGTGAAGATGACTATCGATTCTTGGTGGATAGCAGTTATGACATCATATACCGATTACAGCTTGATGGTAGATTCACTTTTTTATCCAAAGCCTGGGAAGAACTTCTTGGCTATACAGTAGAAGAAGCTGTTGGTGAATTACTGCAACCATACGTACACCCGGAAGATCTGCCAAGAATCTATGATTTTTTCAATCAGATTAGTAAATCTGGAGAGCAGATGGAGTCAAGAGACTATCGTCTGCGGCATAAGAATGGTGGATACAATTGGTTTATGACCACAGCAGTACCCATCTGGAACAGTAATGATGAAATAATAGGATTCACTGGAACAGCAAGAGACATAACAGATGTTAAAGAGGCAAATTTAGCGCTGATTAAGCAGAAAGAAGAGCTGGAAAGTTTTTTCACTGTAAATATGATTGAGGTGTCAAAATACCATTTTGCCACTTCGGACATTGGCAGTTTTCCGATTTACAAATCTATATTTTCGTTTTTTGCGGTATTCCATGGATAACTGACCTCAAGCAGGGCTATGCTCTTACTATTTCTAAGCCATTACCGGATTGAAGGCAGACTGCCCCCTTGGTGCTGGAAGATGTTTCAGTAGCTTTTTGATGTTGTATGCACCTATTTTAAGCAGAAAGAATGTCTTTGATCTCAGCAATCCTCTGGCGGGAATATTGTCCACGTTATATTTCCGACGGAGTACGGAAGGGATCCCTTCCACTCCGTTTCGCTGTCTGGTCAATGTCTGATATTCCTCAGTCGACAGTCTCTTGGCATATTCCGCCCGGTCTACCATTTTTGTGGAAACCATGACGATGGCGGTTTTCCGCTGTAGCTTGACTTTGCAGCCTTTGGAATGGGGGCATCTTTCGCAATGTATCTTCTCGAAGATGACTCGGCAGCTTTCTATTTTGTCGTAGTAAGTACTTTTAATCGGTTCATGATTCATTGGACAACGAAGAACCCGACGGCCATCCTGAGAGAACTCAAAGTCGGCAATGACAGGATCAGGCTGTCTGCCCAAGAGCGCTGTGGTGATCAGTTCAATTCCTTTCTCCTGGGCCAGGCTGGTGTTTTCCGTGCCGCTGTACGCGCCGTCCGCCAGAAGAGTCTCTTTGGACTTCCCATCCTGCTGGTCTATGTACTCTTTGCAAAAAGCGCTATCACTATGGCTGTTTGTCGCATAACTGACATCACTGATCAGCGTGCAGCCTTTTTCACCGACAGTTTCAACAATATTCCCCACATAACCTTTATGGTCTTTTCCGGCTTTACGCCGATAGGTGGCATCCGGGTCCGAAGGATTCTGAAGGCTGTCAGGACGGATTTCAGCCTTGTCTTTTGGTCTTGGCCTACCAGTTCCGTCTTCGGTGGCCTGCTCACTTAATACACGGATAAGAAGCTGATACTCCTGAAATTTCTGCCATTGATCGTCAGCCATGATCCCACGCAGGGCTGAGGCATCGGCGATGGTCTGATCCAGACGTCCTACGACGTCTTCCGATTTACGATAGTAGATGACTTCATTAAGATCATCCGTATGGAGATAATGCTCCATCTTTGAGGGGATAAGTTCATTCATCCCCAGTTTGTCCAAAAGCCTTACGGCGTTGGCCACAACGGTATATACTATCTCAAGTCGTGACATGCGCTTGGAATTGGAGGCGATCATAAGGCTATCCATCCGCTTCAGGTTGGAGTTCAGATTAAGGTATTTGGCATAGGTGTCTGACAAAGCCATCATCTCATCTTTCAGAATATCGAACCCGTACTCGATTTCATAATTGTAGAGCCGCTGTCTAAAACGACTGAACGTACGGTCACTGACAGGCTGCTCTGTAAGACTTGTGGTGTGCAGAGCATACTGGAAGCGGATATCACAGCAGATGGAAGACAACAGCTCATCATCAGATAAACCGAGAACTTCCTTGAGCATCAGCGCACCTATGATGACATTGATGGGCGTATTAGGTCTGGAGGCAGAGCAATCGCTGTAAAGAACAGCAAAACGTTCTTCATTGATGGCAGGAAAAACAATTTCAGCAAAACTCTTTGCCCAAGAATTAAGAACAACGCGTTGTGTTCTCGGACTTAAGGAACGGAATCTGTCATCCATAGTAATCTGCTGAAAATCATTCGTTTTGAAAGCCATATATCTCTACCTCGCAAATTTATTTACTTCAATTTTACCATCAACCAGCCGCAATGTAACTATGAGGTGAGTTTACTTTTGACACCTCAATCAAATATGGATTTCTTCTGCATAGCAGACAATAATGGTAATTTTAAAAAGCTGAACAATGCATGGTCAAAAAGTTTTCATTATAACCTTTCGGATCTTATAGGTAAAAATGCTTTGGAGTTCGTTCACCCAGATGATGTCCAGCATGTAAGAGACGCCATTGGCAGTTTGAAAGACTTTCAGAGAGAGGTCAGTTTTCTTGCTAGAATAAAGAAATCAGATGATACGTATCGAATTCTTGAATGGAAAGCCCATATCAGTGCGAATCTTATCTATGCTGCAGCTAGAGATGTCACTGAAAACAAGACGCTGGAAAGCAATTTATTCCTTGAAAAAGAACTATTCAGAACAACGCTTCTGTCAGTAGAAGATGGAGTCATCGCCACTGATAATCTGGGTAGAATAAATATCATGAATTTAGCAGCGCAAACAATGACAGGGTGGTCTTTTGAAGAAGTTTATGGGAAACCGATAGAAGAAATTTTCAGGGTGTATAGAGAAAATACCAATAAGCTGATCT
The DNA here is from genome assembly GCA_964643785.1 of uncultured Proteiniclasticum sp. Classification (GTDB taxonomy): domain Bacteria; phylum Bacillota; class Clostridia; order Clostridiales; family Clostridiaceae; genus Proteiniclasticum. The sequence continues at coordinate 5,952 of CAZXUT010000038.1, read as the reverse complement.
ACACCAGAATTCCTGAAATCATTCGAAAAGGGAAGGGTATCGGATTTTCAGAGATGATTCTGATTTCAAGAGAAAACAAAGAAATATCCATTGAAAACAGCGCTTCTCCAGTTAAAGACCATAATGGGAAAACTACCGGAATTGTAGTTGTATTTAGAGATATTACAGTAAAAAAGGAAAGACAGAACCAGATTGAATTTCTTAGTTATCATGATCAACTTACAGGGCTCTATAATAGGCGGTTTATAGAAGATGCGATCAGGAGTCTGGATAAAGCAGGGAATCTTCCTTTAAGTGTTATAGTGATGGATATCAATGGACTGAAACTCACAAATGATGCATTTGGACATGATCTAGGAGATTTACTGCTTAAAAAAGCATCTAAAATCATGAAAAATGCTATAAGGCGTAATGATGTTCTGGCTCGTGTCGGGGGAGATGAGTTTGTCCTGGTTCTTCCAAAAACCGATTCTTCAGAAACAGAAAGAATTAAGCAAAGAATACAAAATGATGCACATAATGCGACAATCGGTCCGATCGGAATTTCTATCGCAATCGGGTCCGCGACGAAGACCAAATTCAGCCAGAATATTTCCAAAGTTCAAAAAGTAGCTGATAACAATATGTATCGCGATAAACTGGTCAATGGAAGGCTGATGAAGAACAGAATCATCAAAACAATCCTGGAAAGTATTGACAAAAAATTCCCTGAAGAACAACATCATCTTTCAGGTGTAGCAAATTATAGTGCGAAAATAGGAAAAGCAATGGGATTCAATGATTCTGAGGTTGAGCGACTTAGATTGGCAGGCAGCATCCACGATATCGGGAAAATTTCTGTGCCGAAAGACATCATGATGAAACCAGATTCACTTACTTTTGAAGAGCGTGAAGTCATCAACAAACATGCCGAAACCAGCTATCAGATTCTTAAATCAGTTGAAGAGTTTATCAGTATCGCTGAAGATGTACTATACCATCATGAAAGAATCGACGGAAAAGGGTATCCTGAAGGATTAAAGTTGGATGAAATTCCGTTGAACTCCAGAATAATTTCGGTGGCAGATGCATATGAAGCCATGACCAGTGTAAGGCCTTATCATAAAATAAAAACCAGAGAAGAAGCCGTCGAGGAATTGAGAAGATGTTCAGGTACGCAGTTTGATCCGGAGATCGTGAATATATTTATTGAGAAGGTTCTTAAACTATAGATCGATCACCAAATGGAGGATGACCACCTAGAGATGCAGAAGGTTTTGTTTGACACTTGTACTCACATAAGGTAACATGATTAGATGTAAAGAAATAGAAACGTGAAAAGTAGAGGTGAAACAAATGGCAAAACCAATAGTAGCAATAGTTGGAAGACCAAACGTGGGAAAGTCAACTTTGTTTAATAAACTGGCAGGTCACAGAATTGCCATAGTAGACGATACACCTGGTGTAACGAGAGATAGAATTTATGCGGATGCCGATTGGCTGCAATACGAGTTTAAGTTGATTGATACAGGTGGTATAGAACCAAAGTCTGACGATATAATTCTCGCACAGATGAAAAGACAGGCACAGGTAGCGATTGATACAGCGGATGTGATCATATTTCTGGTAGACGGAAAGCAAGGCTTAACGGATTCAGACCATGAAGTAGCTACATTACTAAGAGTCAGTAAAAAACCAATTGTCCTTGCAGTGAACAAAGTGGATAATCTCAAGGATGAAGCCAATGCCTATGAATTTTATAATCTAGGTATTGGGGATCCTATAGCTATTTCTTCAGGACAAGGATTAGGATTAGGAGATTTGCTAGATGAAGTTGTGAGTCACTTTAAAGATTATGATGTGGAAGAAGAAGATGAATACATCAGAGTCGCTTTTGTAGGAAAGCCTAATGTAGGTAAATCTTCGCTGATCAATAAACTTCTTGGTGAAGAGCGATCTATAGTGACCAACATACCTGGAACGACAAGAGACGCGATTGACAGCTATATCGAAACTGAAGAAGGCAAATTCATTCTCGTTGATACTGCCGGATTAAGACGAAAGTCCAAGATCGTACAGGAAATTGAAAGATATTCAGTCGTGAGAACACTTGCAGCAATCGAAAGAGCTGATGTCGTAGTGCTCATGGTGGATGCTCAGGATGGCGTTGCCGACCAGGACGAGAAAATTATAGGATATGCACATGATATGCGTAAAGCCATCATGGTTATTGTCAATAAATGGGACCTGATTGAGAAAGATGATAAGACAATGAAAAAGTATCTTGATGAACTGAAGTTGAGTCTGAAGTTCATGCAGTATGCTCCGTATCTCTTCATATCAGCGCTTACAGGACAAAGAACCCATAAAGTGTTAACGATGATCAAGGGATGCTATGACAACTACAACAAGAAGATCGGTACAGGAGTCTTGAATGATGTAATCGGAAAAGCGTTACTTCAGAAAGAGCCACCTTTGATTGGAACAAAGAGACTGAAGGTTTATTATGGTACTCAGACAGGCGTTAAACCTCCAACATTTGTTTTTTTCATCAATGATTCATCTGCAATGCACTTTTCTTATTCGAGATATATTGAGAATCAGCTAAGAGATGCATTTGATTTCACAGGTACTGGTATAAAAATCGAGTATCGTGAAAGAAAAAAAGATTCATAAGAAAAATTGAACAGACCTCTGACATCAGGATTAATCTTTTTGTTAGAGGTTTTTTTGTTGCTTTTATTAAGATATACACATTCACTCTATCATAATGGAAACGGACAACATCACAGGAGAACAGGGGATTTGTTACGATTTATTAACGTAGTTGTGATTTATTTGATACTTGTGATCATTGCATGAATTGTATAATTAATGCATAAATAGCAAGGTGTTTATTTTGCGAAACTGGAGGGAAAAGTAATGAAAAATATCTTGAGAAAAGTAGCATTATTACTTGTAGTTTTCGTTTTTTCCTCAATTTCAGGTGTTTCTACATTCAGTATGTTAGGTAGAAGTAATGACAACAATTATATAGAAGTTTTTGCCGATGATGATATAAGAGAAACGACTGCAGCCTTGAATTTAAGAAGTGGACCAGGCACTGGATACAGTGTAATTGCTGTTATGCCAAAAGGAACAAGAGTCACAGTACTCAATGTTTCAGGAAGCTGGGCTAAAGTGATTTATGGAAGTAAAGAAGGGTATGCGCACACATCCTATATGACCAAAGTGACTACTCAGACAATGGTGACAACTGCAAACCTCAATATGAGAACAGGACCTTCGACCAGCTACAGCGTAATAAGGGTTATTCCAAACGGTGCAGAAGTGAAAGTGATCAGTACAAACAACGGTTGGGCTAAGGTCATTTATGCTGGAAGTGAAGGATATTCTTCCTTAAGTTATTTGAAGACGCCATCTACGTTACCATCTACTGGAGAAACCATTATGGTGACAACAGCAAACCTTAACATGAGAACAGGGCCTTCTACGAGCTACAGTATCATAAGGGTCATTCCAAATGGAGCAGAAGTGAAAGTGCTAAGCACTGCTAACGGATGGGCTAGGGTCGTATATGGAGACAGTGAAGGATATAGCTCCTTGAGTTACCTTAAATTAAAATCAACTTCACCTCCGACATCAACGGATGTACGTATTACGACTGAAGAGTTGAATCTACGAAGTGGACCTGGCACGAATTACTCGATCATTGCAGTGATGCCAGCGGGGTCTAAGGTTACAGTACTTAGTGTTTCAGGAAGTTGGGCAAAAGTGGTCTATGGAAGTAAAGAAGGATATGCGCACACCGGATACTTGGTAAAAGAAGGAACAGTGGCATCCTCTACCGTGATCACAAAAGGTCTGGTCAATGCATCAGCAAAACAGATTGCACTGACATTTGATGCAGGCTGGGAATATGAAACTGTAATACCTCTTTTAAATATGCTTGACACGCATGGTGTTAAAGCGACCTTCTTCTTGAGAGCTTTATGGGTGAAAGATCATCCTGATCTGGCCAAAGAGATTCAGAAGAGAGGACACAGTATCCAGAATCATTCACTCACACATCCTCACATGAAAGAAATGACTGAAGCGGAAATCAGAAAAGAGTTTACAGATTCCACAGCTATATTTAAAAGCGTTCTAGGAATCACACCTACATTCTTCAGGCCACCGTTTGGTGAATATAACAGTACAGTCCTAAAAGTTGCAGGAGAGCAGGGATATAAGTATACGGTCATGTGGTCGATTGACACAATTGACTGGGCTGAGAGCTCAGGTGGTGTTACGATTGATTCTAAATATATCACTGATAAAGTACTGAATAATGCTACAGATAAGGACATTGTCCTGATGCACATTGCCTATATGAAAACTGTTGATGCGCTTCCTAAGATGATTCAGACACTAAAGGATAGAGGATACACGTTCAAGACAGTTCCACAGATGGTGCCTTAGTATAAATTAACATTAAGAAACAGTGAAAACCCCGAAGAAATTCGGGGCTTTCCATATAGAGAGAAAAAGCACCATAGTATGGATTACTCCGTACCATGGTGCCTTTGTGTCAGTATTCACTTTTTATGATCCGGTGACTCTCAGATTATGTTCATATTTGTCTCTTAGTCTCGTCAGTAAATTATACATAGGACTATAGAGAAATAGAACAATCACAAAATTCGATGCTCCGTGAATCAGATCGAACGGTATTCCACGGGTCCAATATACAATCCCGTAAGGTATGCCGTAGAAGAATGATTCAATTACAGCAAAAAACAAACCGAAACCTAATCCGAAAAACATGCCAAGTACAGCGTAAGGCCATTCAGAACGAGTGCCTTTCTGAAGAATCACTGCCAGAAGGCTTAGTAATGGCCAGATCAGATAGTAGGCTAAGAGCCAGGTTTGAACGCCATAGAAGAAGATCTCAGTGGTTGAAAAAATAAGAGCCACGATGAAGGTCTTCCTGAATCCAAACACAGAAGCATAGACCATGAACAGTAGTGTAACTATTTCAACATTGGGGATTAATACCAGCGCCATTTTACCTGCTGTTAATGTGGCACTGAGAAGTGGTATGAGAACGATGTCCCATACGGTGAAATTAGAATCCCGTAACTTCAAATGTGTATTCATCCTGATCATTTACTGGTATTTCTTTGATGCCCACCATAGCATCTTCCCCATTAATTTTAATGCTGAAAAATTCTTTGCTCATATCAGCAGTATAACCCTTTAGCCCCATTAACATTGGACCGTACTGAGTTTCTTCTGTGACTAACTGCAGTTCATCACTGTACTCATTCAGAAGACCTTCGAGATACAATTCATCAGATTTGAAAGTCTCACTGAAGTTGATACTTTCGCTTTCCACTAAAATATTGATTGTGACTTCCTTTGAACCTTCTTCTCCTTTGGGTGACATCAGGTTGTAGATTGCGAATCCACCTACAGCTAGAAGCAGCACCACCAGGACAGCAGTAATCTTTTTGTTCATTTTCCCTCCTTGTTGTACGAATTGTACAGATGTTTTATTTAAGATACAATAAAAGATAAATAAATGAAGAGAAAAGGTGTTCTAGAGAAAGTAAAAGCACCCATTTCTGGGTGCTGTAAATAGACTATGAAGAAAATCTTCCTATCTATTTTTGACACCTCATTACCCGTGAGGAGATTCTCAAAATCATATAGGCAGGTCTTCCGGCTCGACTATGTAAAAGAGTTTTCCTTCCCAGAAAGCAATTTCCAGTGGATGTGTAAACTCTTAAGAGTCTTACGGCGGCGGGACCGCACAGGCTTTACCTGTTTCCCTCTTAGTGCCAAGATACTGTCTTGGCAACCTATATTATTAAATCTCTTAAATTGTATTCTTATAAGTTCATTATAGCAGATTAATTCAAGTAGTCCACTGTGAAAACGTATAGAATTTTATACTGATGCTGCAATTTTTTATCGATTTCAAATCCTTTG
>CAZXUT010000037.1:0-35340 GCA_964643785.1 uncultured Proteiniclasticum sp. | reverse complement strand
CCTTTCGGTCTTTTTGTCTATCTTACCATTCTGTCCAAAATTTTAACACAGACCCATTTGCTCCTCCTCTTATACTTCAATTATACTCTACTTGGTTTATATTATTCATCATGACTTTTTTTGATTTCGTGATCATCCATGATTCTGATTACCTGCTGGATCGTTCTCATGAATATTCTCAATCCCGTTCCTATACACTTCTTAAATTTTCAGAAAATTGTCATTTTCATTAGAATTTTAGTATGCAAATAATGATTATTAGTACATTAGTTCACTATCTATGTCGATTTCACATGATATTTCTCAGTAGGAACATATTTTTCTATAATTTTCATGAAATATTCACGAATCTTCATAACTTCCTTATAACTTCACCATATAATAATCCTGTAATTAAATTGTAATATATGAGATTAGGAGAACTATATGAAGAATATCAGAATAAAAGTCATTGCGGCTTTGATCACGACTTCCACTTTATTCGGGGTATCAACACCAGTTATGGCAACCCCTGTATCTAGCGATGTTCAGCAGGAAATGATTCAACAGCAGACAGAATACAAAGATGTTGAAGAAAAAATTAATTTGCTTCACATGGAAATTGGCGAAATTCTTGATGGAATCACTGATATCATGGTAAGAATCGAAGAAACCAATGATAAAATAGCCACTGTGGAAAATGATAAAAAAGCCACCATGGATAAAATTATAGTAACTGAAGCAGAACTGAAAATAAAGATAGCAGAATATGGCGAAAGACTAAGAGCAATGTACAAGCAGGGAAATGCTGGTATTCTTAGTGCAATTCTCGGATCAGAAAGTATCGCAGACCTTATTTCCAGAACCGAAGCGATCGTTAAAATCGCAAAAATAGATAAAGACCTTCTTGATGAAATAGAAAACATCAAAAAAGAACTGGAAGACGAGAGAAATGAACTTCAGAAAGATATAGATGTATTAGAAGAACTAAATGCTGCTAATGCGGCAGATATGGAAATAGCTGAAATTAAGAAAGTGGAATCCGATGTAAAACTTCTCGAACTTGAAGAAGAAGAGAAGAAAATTGCAGGAAACTTAACTACTACAGAACTATCTTTACTCTCTATTAGTAAGTCAATTGTAGACAACACATCAAGCACTGATGATCAATTGAATGCTGCCATCACAGAAATGAGAAGCATCAGAGAAAAAGTCATTACTGATTCTGCAGAAACCGAAGCTGTTGAACTGATTGAAAAAGCCAAAGCTATTTTAAAAGAACGTAAACTTGCAAGAGATCGTGAACAGCAGGCTTCTAGTTCAGGCTACACTGGTTCAGCATCAGTCTCAAGTAGTGCCATTGTAAACAAAGCATATCAGTACTTAGGTGTACCATATGTCTGGGGCGGATCAACCCCTAGTGGATTTGACTGTTCAGGCTTTGTACAATATGTATACAAATCTCAGGGAATCAATCTTCCAAGAGTCTCAAGAGGACAAGCAGCTTCAGGCAGCAATGTTTCTATTGCTAATGCACAACCTGGAGACATCCTTTATTTTGGGCAGTCATCCGTAACACATGTTGGAATTTATATTGGCAACAATAAAATGATACATGCATCACGACCTGGAAAACCAATTCAGATTGTTGACATCGGCTGGCATGTAAGGAACTATAAAATCAAGGGTGCAAGAAGAATATAAACTCAATGAATTCATAGAGAAGCAAAATGATAGGTCGAAAGACCTATCATTTTTTATTTACTCTATAAAAACAGTTTTATCATAACAGGCACTATTATCGCTGTCAGAAGTCCTGCTATCCCAATAGAAAGACCACTCATACCGCCTTCAACTTCTCCCTCTTCTATAGCCTTTGTCGTCCCAAGCGCATGAGATGTTGTACCATATGCTATTCCACGTGCCACTTTATCATTGATTTTGAAAACTTTGAAAATGATCGGACCAGCTATAACCCCTGTCAGTCCAGAAATGATGATGGCAGCAATCGTAATCTGGGGCATTCCACCAATCTGCGAAGAGAGCTCGATTCCAATTGGAGTCGTCACGGATTTAGGTACTAATGAGTAAAAAAGCTGTTCATCCAGATCTGTATATTTCACTAAAAAATATAGGGATATAAAATTGACGATGATTCCACCTAGAATACCAAGAAATATAGGCCAGATATTTTCTATAAGTAGTTTAAAATTTCGATACAAAGGCACAGCCAAAGCAACCGTAGCTGGTGTAATAAAGAATGTAAGGATCTGACCACCTGAATTATATGTGTCATAATCAATTCCTGTCATCACTAAAAATATAATAATAAGCACCGTTGAGATCAGCAAAGGATTCAGTATAGCCAGTCCTGTTCTTCTTTGTAAATATAATCCAGTTTCATAGGCAATTAGGGTAATTAAGATACCGAACATCGGATTTGAGATCAATTCATTCATACCTTTTTTCTCCGAATCAGCTGGACTATTATTGCAGTAGTCGTCATAACTAAAATAGAACTGACGATAGAGATAATGAGAAGTGCAGCCCACGACGACTGCAGAACCCCTACGACAGTAATCAGCCCCACTCCTGCAGGAACAAAAAATATTGCTAAGTGCTGCATAAGAAAATTGCTGAGATCTTCAATATGTTTAATACTGACTATACCGGATAGCAATAGTATCAGTAACAGCAGCAGCCCTAATACACTTCCAGGTAAAGGAACATGCAGGACCTTATTTATTAATTCACCCATTACTGAAATACCCAATAATAGGATCGATTGTCTTACAAGTTTCATTTTGAGTTCTCCTATTCTAATTTATTACAACTATCTGTCGACATTAACACCTTCTTATTCAAACTAATCCATGGATAACCATCATTAACCGTCATCAATCTCTCACTGAATCGAGAAACCGTCCTAACATATATTTCTGTTTATACATGATAATTAACTTACTCTCTATTTATAAGGCTTCTCTTCCATTGCAACACACTCTGTGTTGAAAAATAAAAAATTTTATTTCGATTCTACTTTAGAATCGGGTGTATATATCGATTTCTCTTCTTGGTGTTCTGTCCATATTGAATGGCTTCCACAGGGCAGCGGTTGATACAAGCCACACAATGAATACACTGATCTTTTATCCACTCAGGCTTTCCATCCATCATCTTAATTGCTTTTGAGGGACAAATATCCTCGCAGAGGTTGCAGGTAATACATCGATTGTCAGCATAAAACTTCTTGGTCTTACGTCCCTTCTGATAAATAGGATATATTGCACCAGTCAAAACTCTTTCAAGAATAGATGATGGCCTGTCAGAAACACCCTTTACAGAAATAGATTTAATAATCCCTTTCAATTTTCCTTCAGCACTTTTTAATGCTTCCTCCTGGTCAGCCTTATTTAATAAATCATATCCGAAAATAAAATTATCTACCATTGGAAGCTCATAAAAAGCAGATAAAAGAAGATTATTCTCTTCCATAAGCTTCCTGACTTGCCTGTCAGCTCCTCCACAATTTGCACCACAAGTCATCACAGAAAAGATATGCATCTGATCCGTATGATTGAGCTCAAGCTTTCTGATGAAATCAGCGACGATTGTCGGTACTCCATAATAATAAGCCGGGAATACAAATCCTACACTCTCCTGCTCGTCGAGTTCATATTCAAACTGATTCTGAGCAGTGGCTACTGCGATATCAATAATCTCATATCCAATTTCCTTTTGAATCTTTTTTGCTGCATACAATGAATTCCCCGTACCTGAAAAATAAAAAATCATGACTACACCCCTCTCTTTATATATGATATCAGCTGAAACGGTTTAATCAAACAAATACCTGATATTTTAGTCAGAATAAGTGGATATTTGTAGTTGAAACGATTTTGTTTGAATCGGCTTCAGATTGAATGGATGGTTAAATGGAGGTTGAACTGAAGATATTTCATCCAGAAAATAGATTGACAAAAACTGTTTTTTACTATATATTAGATTTTGTATTAATATTTGACCAAATTAGTCGGATTACTATGATGAGAAGAGTATGTTTTTGGATGTTTCAAGAGAATAAATCCCTTGGCTGTAAGGATTTTAAACGGATATGAACAGAAATGCATCTCTGAGTACTGGATTGAAATAATAGTAGACTCCAGCGGGAATGCCCGTTACAGCATCAGGGTATGTATGTACCTATTGAGTTTTCCTTGCAATAGCCGGGTTAACAGAGTGGAACCGTGGAAGTATACTTCTGCCTCTGTAAGAGAGGCAGAAGTTTTTTTATTTTCCGGTGAAAGCTTACAGAGTCAGATCAATTCTCAACTTATTTTTCTGTTCATTTAGTTGAATAATTACAAAAAGAATACTTAGGAGGTATTAATTATGAACTCACTATATCTATTACTCGTTCTCGCAACAGCGGCAGCAATCATTTATGGATTATTCTATATGCAGAAGAAACATATGACGTTCACCAAAAGAGTTCTTACTGCTCTAGTAGTGGGAATTATCTTTGGAGGTGCACTGCAGCTGCTGTTTGGTGCTGGGTCTGAAATTATTGCCACATCTAATACATGGATCAACATTATCGGTTCCGGATATGTCCGTCTTCTGAATATGATTGTTATCCCGCTTGTATTTGTCGCCATCTCCACTTCTATTGTCAATCAGGACGCTAGTTCACTAAGAAAGAGTGCTCTCTCCATTATTGTGGTTCTGATGCTTACAACGGCGATTTCTGCAGCTCTAGGTGCAGGTATCTCCAGCATCTTCAATCTTGATTCCAGTGAAATATTGGCTGGTGAAGCTGAAACTGCCAGAGGTGAAGCTTTGGAAACTACATTGGATGAGTTTCAGTCAAAGTCGATTCCAGAACAGATCACTGATATAATACCACGTAATGTGTTTTACGCTATGAGTGGCCAAGGTTCTTCTTCCACTTTATCAGTCGTGTTCTTTGCAGCCTTTTTAGGTATCGCAACAATCGGCCTTAGAAGAAAGAAGCCTGATAGCGCTGAAGCATTCACTAAATTTCTGAATATGCTTCACGATGTAGTCATGAGGATGGTTACATTGGTGCTCCGATTTACACCTTATGGTGTATTTGCATTGATGTCCAGATTTGTCTCAACTTCGAACTTTTCAGAAATTACAAGATTGTTAGAATTTGTTGTGGCATCCTATGTCGCGATCATCATTATGTTCATCATTCATCTTGTAATTCTAATGCTATACAAGCTTAATCCTGTGAAATATCTGAAGAAAGCAAGTATACCACTTTCATTTGCATTCTCATCCAGATCAAGTGCAGGAACTTTACCTTTGAATGTTGAAACTCAGACTGAAAAATTTGGTGTTTCAAATGGTGTAGCGAATCTATCAGCCTCCCTAGGAACAAGTATCGGTCAGAATGGTTGTGCCGGTATCTATCCAGGTATGCTGGCTGTTATGATTGCAGTCGGTACAGGGGTTCCCATGGATGCCTCTTTCTTCATCAAACTGATCATCATCACTACAATCAGTTCTTTCGGTATCGCTGGAGTTGGTGGAGGTGCTACTTTTGCAGCACTTACCGTTCTGTCTTCAATGGGATTACCAGTTGGACTTGTAGGTCTTCTGATTGCTATAGAGCCACTCATTGATATGGCTAGAACAGCTCTTAATGTATCAGGTTCTATGGTTGCAGGTCTTGTAACCGCAAAACGACTGGGTCAGATAGACATGGCTACCTATAACAATGAATTAGAAGAAATCGAAGAAGCTGTTTAGACAATCATCAATTTGATCAGATCCCCTCTGGTATTCGTACTAGAGGGGATCTTTTTCTTATGTACTTATCACTTAATAATGTTAAAATACTAATGAGTAGGAATACAGGTATTCATCCGAATTGGGGGTGCAAAACAGGTGGACAAAACGATTTTTCTTGTAGACATGAATGCTTTCTTTATAACTTGTGAAACCATAAGAAATCCAGAACTGAAAGGAAATCCGTCGGCGGTTGCAGGAGATCCTAGCAGAAGAACCGGTATAATATTAGCTGCCAATTACGAAGCCCGCGCACTCGGAATTAAAACCACCATGACGGTCAATCAGGCACTGAAAATAGCTCCTTCACTGCTCCTCGTCCCACCAGACCATCACTACTATGAAGAAATGTCAGTTAGAGTCATGGAGTATTTACGAAGGTTCTCTCCCCTCATAGAACAGAATAGTATTGATGAAGCCTGGATAGATATGACAGGGACAGAATCCCTTTTCGGAAATCCCATTGATGCAGCAGAAAAAATCATGGAAGGTCTTAAAAATGAGCTTCAGTTGTGGTGCTCGATTGGCATAGCCAGCAATAAATTTCTAGCTAAAATGGCATCGGAAATGAAAAAACCTTTGGGTATAACTCTTCTGAAAAAGGAAGACATTCCTGTAAAGCTCTGGCCACTACCGGTTCAATATATGTATGGTGTTGGATTGAAAACTACCGAAGTACTTAATCAGATGAATATTATCACGATAGGTGATATTGCATTATCGAGTAAAGATAAGCTCATAAAAACTTTTGGAAAAGCAGGAATATACATGCATGAACACGCTCATGGAATAGACAATGAGCCACTATGCGAGCGCTCACAAGATGATGCGAAATCAATCGGAAAGTCTGTCACCTTGAGTAAAGACATTTCAAATATCAACGAAGCAAAACTTATTCTGATGAAACTGTCTGATGAGGTTTCAATAATCGCCAGAAACAGGTCCAAACAAGGCCAAACAGTACAAATTTCATTGAAATATACAGATTTCACCACCATAACAAGGCAGTGTAAAGTGGCTAGAACTAATCTGCAAAAAGAGATTTTTCAGGCAGGATTAAATCTATTGGCAGATTCCTGGGATGAAGATAAACCTGTTCGGCTCATCGGTATATCATTAACAAATTTTGATGATTCTCATTCAGCGCAGCAGCTCTCACTCTTTGATCTGGATGCTCCGCATCAGAATAAGAGCAACGAGAAAGATCAACGTGTTCAGGTAGCTCTAGATGAAATAAGAAAGAAATATGGGAACGAAATGGTTTCCTGGGCATCTCTTATAGAAACGAAAGACCACAAATAAGAAGAGACCTTGCACACAGATTACTGTACAAGATCTCTTCTTATTTGCCTTTAATTAATTACTATTATGCTGCTTTTCTCTTGTAGACCAGGAGAGCTGCACCAGCGGTTCCTATAGCTGTCAAAAGATATGGGAATGAAGCTGGGATTCCTGTTTCAGGAGCTGCTGTTTCTTCTAGATCAACTTCCTGAAGCATGAAATTCTCTGGAACTAAGACAGTGTCTATAACATGGATTACACCATTGGTAGCTTCTATATCAACAGAAGTGATTGCTGCATCATTGACCTTTGGATCTCCAGATAAATCAAATTTAACTTTTCCACCATTCACAGTATCTGCTTCTAATCCGTCTTTCAGATCAGCAGACATTACTTTTCCAGCCACTACATGATAGGTCAGTACTTTAGCCAGATCTGGTTGTGCAAGTAGTTCTTCTGCAGTGATATCTAGTGCATCAAGTAGTTTCGCAAATGCGGCATTTGTTGGTGCAAAAACTGTAAATGGGCCTTCTCCCTGAAGAGTTTCAACAAGTTCCGCTTTCTGCAGTGCACTTACAAGAATACTAAAATCAGCATTTCCTACAGCAATATCTACAATGTCATCGGTAGGTGCGGTAGCAAATACAGGTACACTAAATACCAACAGTAGACCAGCTAGCAATAATCCGATTCTTTTTGACATTTTTTTCATTTTTTAACAACTCCTATTATTTTATTTAATTGTGTTTGTTTGTTTGTAAGGTTATAATAGCACTAACCAAAAACCATATCATCGAAAACTGAAAATTTTTAATATAAATCACGTTATGTGGTTAAAGACTAAAATAGAGGTGATTATTACGAAAAGAAATATTATAGTCTACTTACTTGCCGCTGCAGCCCTGCTACAACTGTCCTTATGGATCTATGACATCAACACCAGTAAATCTATGTCTCAATCCGAATCCTACTATAATGAATTATCACAACTTAACGATACCACTGAAGTAAGTGTCCCTGAAAAACCGGATGTGAATCTGGCTGTGATTCCAGAAGAATACACACCCACCTTTCCCACGGACAATTTTAATTATACTCAAAATCCTTACAGTTCATTCCTGAAAATAAACCCCGATTATGTAGGTTGGATTAAGATTGATAACACCAAGATTGATTATCCGATTGTGAGAGGTGTCGATAACGAAGAGTATCTGGATATTAACTTCAAAAGAGAGCCTGATGTATTAGGATCAATATTTATGGATTACAGGAACATTGGTATGGGGCTTGATCAGCACACCATAATATACGGCCATTATACCGAAAGAGGCTATATGTTCGGAGATCTCAATAAATACCTGGATCCAAATTTCCTATCTGAGAACAACACTTTTACAATTTCAACCCCACAAGGAGAAAAGACATTCCAGATATTCTCCATCCATGTTTCTCCATCAGAAGGACCCTTTCTCAATACTCAATTTCAGAGTCAATCTTATGCTGATTTTTTAAACATGCTGAAAGAAGAATCAATTTCAGACTTGGATGTCGCCATCAACGAAAATCATGATCTGCTCAGTCTGGTCACCTGCAATTATGCAGTTGAAGATGGTAGACTATTTATCCATGCTATCGAAGTAAAATAATCATAAAATGCCGGGAGATCGAATTTTCCCGGCATTTTATTTGATTTAAGTGGGTCTGCACTTCTAGCATCACCATATTTTTGCTATGATAGTAGTTGAAACGTCAAATATGATATGACCTGGGAGAATTGATTATTATGAATGATAAAACAGCAACTGCTAGCAGCATGACTTCCAGATACGCCCTTATACACGGGTCTTACTGGATGGTCTTTGGTGCGACTTATAATTTCATCACCGTGTACCTATTATCAAAAAACTTTGAAAGTCACCAGATCGGACTGATTCTCGCTTTTACAAATATTTTTTCCGCGATTTTACAACCTGTCATCGCCGGTTATGCTGATAGAACGAGAAAAAGCGCGCTCAGATATACCATTTCAATTATGCTTTTTATCTGTTTATCACTCTCATTTATTATGGTTGTCTCTCCCTCTGTAATGTTTGTTACCGCTTCGCTCTACTTCATACTTCTAACCGTGATGCTCACGATTCACCCTTTGATCAACTCATTGGGCATGAATTATATCAATGAAGGAATACCTATAAATTTCGGGTTTGCCAGAGGTATGGGGTCACTCGCCTATGCTGTGATGTCTTTTATTCTCGGAGCCGCTGTAGAGCAGTATGGAACCGACATCCTGCCCTATGCTTTCATTCTGTTATTTGGTTTTACTTTCATTTTTACAATAACTTTTAAAGTGAAAAATACTGCCAGCATGGAACAACTTCCAGTTGAAATGCCGGATGAGAACCTGAACATCAACAAAGCATTTGGACTCAATCTTTCAACAGTAGGATTCATACGCAAGTATCATCGTTTCTCATTTTATCTGTTGGGAGTGATCCTGATTTTCATCAGTTTTAATATTATCAATATATATATGATTAAAATCGTTCAGAACGTTGGTGGAAATGAAGCTACCATGGGCAGCGCATTTGCCATCGCCGCCATCCTGGAATTACCGGTCATGCTGTCTTTCACTAGAATTATCACTAAATATCATAATGCTTCATTGCTGAAATTGGCTGGTCTTTTCTTTACAATCAAGGCATTTATTACACTGATCTCCTCATCAGTAGGCATGATCTATTTCGCGCAGTCATTTCAGATGTTATCCTATGCTATATTTATCCCTGGTTCAATTTACTATGTGAATAAAGTTATCGATAAAAGTGACATGGTCAAAGGACAGGCATTCACAACCGCCGCAACTACCCTTGGAGGTGTCGGCGGGAGTCTCATAGGAGGATTAATACTTTCTGCCTCTTCAGTGACACAAATGCTTGTAATCGGTGTTATCATTTCGCTGGTGGGAACTTTGATAATACTTCTCTCTGTTGAAACATAACACCCTAAGATTTTCAGCTATCTGTGATGGTTATCAAAGAACTGTTATGTTGTTCATATTATGTATCTTGATTAAATATCAAAAAGTGATATCATGAATATTGAGATATTAATAATATTACTTGGCAATTCAAAGTAATATGGCAAATAGTGGTATTACATTGTTATATTTCTTTATAAGTTGTTAAGTTGTTTTAAGAATATCTACATCTTGAGTGCAGTTGTCCACATCATGACGACAAGCAGCATATTTAAAGGAGATCGAGAAAATGAACAAAAAACTAACTATTCTAATTATTTCTGCCATGACAGTACTTTTTGCAGTAGGTTGCACTACAGATGAACAAACTCCAGCTGAAACCCCTGCTGAAACTCCAGTAGAAACACCAGCTGAGACTCCTGCCGAAACTCCTGCCGAAACTCCAGAAGAAAATGAGGTAGTTGTAACATCTATGCTTGAGAGCAGAGAGTTAAACGAAGAAGAACAAAACTCACTTGAGAAAGTAGTTAAATTCATGAGAACCGTTGACGATACTGTTCAAGTAGCATTATTCGAAATGAGCGAAATCGATGGTGGTTTCAATATGGAACTTGTTCTGGAAAACAACTTTGCTGAGAAGACAGTTGTAGAAGAAGGTACAATAATCACTATTATAAACCAGAACGATGAAGCGGTAGAAGTTGCGATACCTATGGATATCGAAATCGAACCAAATGCAGGTGTGCTTTTCGAAACAGAAGTCATCACCGATTTACTTGCTTCAAGAAGCGATGTATACTTCATAGAATTTAAAGCGGAAGACGCTGAATAATTTCACATTACAAAACCTTGATTATATTCGTAGTTCATCACTACATATAATCAAGGTTATTTTTTTGATGTTTTGCTCTCTTATGCGACTTTAAATCTCTAGTCAAATCCGGAAGATACATTATGATTTCCCCCTAGCCCTTCCGCCTGCTCATTCTAATTAAATTCCCAAACATAGACCTACCTGCAAATAGTTAGTCATAGATGGTTATGTTTTTTAAATCCGATCTATAGTCGATTAGTATTTTTCTTGAAGCACGAAAACACTCACCAGAACCAAATGCTACTGGAATATGAAAAGAGGAAACCTCAGTTTCCTCTTTATCCTAAATTCTATTCTCTATAGGTATCAGAATTGTAAATCTTGTTCCTCTTCCCACTTCTGATTCCACATCTATTGTGCCATCCATAGACAGAACAATATGTTTCACGATGGCAAGTCCAAGACCAGTTCCACCCATAGATCGATCTCTCGCTTTATCTACTCTGTAAAAGCGTTCAAAGATACGACTTAGATGCTTCTGCGGTATACCTAACCCTGTATCCTCAATCACCAGTCTAAATTCCTCTTCAAATCTATCCAGGGTAATATTGACTTCACCGGATTCTTTTGTATATTTGATTGCATTATCAACAAGATTAAGAACCAACTGCTTATAGTTATCACGATCACCATGAACAATAATTGATTCACTATACTTGAAATTTAAGCGAACATTTTTTGATTCCGCTTTCGGTAACAGGAGATGATATACTTTTTCCGTTTCCTTTACTACATCAATTTCTTCATGCTTGACGATTTTTGTCTGCTCAATCGTGGATAAGGTCAGGATATCGTTGATAAGACGCGTCAATCGCTCACTTTCATCATTGATGATATCCAGAAATTTATTTCTGGTATCTTCATCTTTAACAGATTTCAGCGTTTCAGAAAACCCCTTTATCGATGTCAATGGAGTTTTCAGCTCGTGAGATACATTAGCCACAAATTGGCTTCTCATTTTTTCAAGTTTCTTCAAGTCAGTGATATCTTCCAAAACTACAACTGTGCCTACCTTGGAAACTCGTTCACCAAAGATTTCTGCAGATTTGATCCGTATATCTCTTCTTATGGGTTTTTCAATTCGAACTTCTACAGTGTCTTTCTCCGTTTCCAATGTAAAAATCAAATCTCTAAATTCTTTAATATCATAAATATTCTTACCTATGACATCTCCAAAGATCCCGAACAGCTCTTTACAAAATGGGTTAATCATGATGATGTGATCTTGATTATCATAAGCAAACACACCCGAATTCATGCTTTTCAAGATTGCTTCCAGTCTATTCTGCTTTTCCTGATTCTCAAGGAATGTATTTTCCAATCTCCCTGCCATATTATTAAAATTCATACCCAGTTTGCCTAGTTCTGCATCTCTTCTGATATTGACTCTTCTTGTATATTCTCCATTCGCTATTCTCTCCGTGGCAAATGTCATTTCATTGATCGGTTCGACTAAGTAATTCGATATTCGCTGTGCCAAGAAATAGGCTAGTATAATAACAAGCACAAAGGCAACTGCCATGTATCTAGTAAACTGATTTCCTAAATCAAGTGATCCCGATTCCATAGAGCTCCTGATAAACCTTCCATCTGGTAATAACGTCGCAAAATAAACCATCTGAATCCCTAAAGATTCTGAAACACGGACATCTGAACCCGTACCATAGGAAAAAGCATCTATGATTTCTTTTCTAAGAAGATGATTTTCAAAATCCTCTTTTCCTGATGAGTCAAAAATCACATTCCCTCTTTCATCAATAAGCGTCATCCGAAACGATTCATTTGCACTTCTCAATAGAATAATAGGATCTATTCCTGTAGCCTCCATATAATTTATGATGACTTCATTATTCGTTTTGAGCTTATCTGATACCAGCTCGAGTTTCTGGAGATTTGAAATAATCAGAAAAGCTGAAGTCAGAAAGAACATCGCCGCAATAATACTTGCAAGAAAAGTAGTTATGATCCGCCTACTCATAATTCCAGATCATTGAACCGATATCCGATTCCCCTCACAGTTTCGATATAGGCCGGGTTCTTGTCGTCATCCTCCAGTTTTTGTCTTAAGTGCCTTATATGTACGTCAACTGTTCTAGTCTCTCCTACATACTCATATCCCCATATTTTATCCAGGAGCAGATCCCTCTTGAGAACCTTACCTCTATTCTTTATCAGTATGTCCAGGAGCTCATACTCCTTTAGAGTCAGATCCACTTTCACATTATCTTTGGTGATAAGATGTTTATCATAATCTATTATTACATCAGCGAAAGTGAATATCGTGGATTCTTCTTGCTCTGGTCCAGTTCTTCGAAGCACAGCTTTAATACGGGCTAAAAGCTCTCTCACTGAAAAAGGTTTTGTTATATAGTCATCAGCACCTAATTCCAGTCCTAAAATTTTATCTATCTCTTCTGATTTTGCTGTAAGCATAATGATTGGTATGTTTTTTGTTGCGTCATCTTTTCTCAGCTTTCTGCACACTTCCAGACCATCCATCATGGGAAGCATCACATCCAGTAAAATCAGCGTAGGTTTTTCAGATTTCGCCGCCTTAATTCCATCAGTACCATTATAAGCTTCCACAGCATCATATCCTGCACTTTCAAGATTGTAGCGTATAAGTTCAACAATATGTTCTTCATCATCAATAATTAGTACTTTATCCTTTGCCATAACACCCTCCAATTGCTTTCTCTTCTCTTCAATTTAACCATAAAGACAAATTCATTACAATTGAATAACACCCAATTTACCTAGAATTAACGCTAATTTCCTAAATCTCACGATTATTCCTGGTTCTCACGCAGACAGTAAAACAAAAAGCGCGATATATCATCATCTCTGATTCTATATCGCACATCAATGTTACCTATTTTCTATGGATTTCTATTCTTCTTTTTAGATTCGCTCACTTTTTCATTCCCCATGAGATTCTTGATTTCCGTGAGAAAAGTATTGATATCCTTGAACTGTCTATACACTGAGGCAAACCTGACATATGCCACCTCATCAACTTCCTTGAGGCGATCCATAACCATTTCACCAATCTCATCAGAGGATATTTCAGAAATCATACTATTCGATATACTTCTCTCTATATCTGAAGCAATTTCTTCAATCTGAAATCTTGATACAGGCCTTTTTTGACAAGCCCTAATAAGCCCTACGATAATTTTGTTCTTATCGAAGTTCTCACGGCTCTCATCTTTTTTGATAACTAAAATCGGGATATCCTCCACCTTTTCAAATGTAGTATATCTCTTGCCACAGGAGAGACATTCTCTTCTTCTCCTTATGGCAGAATTATCTTCAATTGCCCTTGAATCGATGACCTTACTCTCTGGAAAAGTACAAAACGGGCATTTCATGGGCTACACCTCTATTATTTATTGTATCTGTTTCTTAAGAAAGCAGGAATTTCTAACTGATCATCCGCTGCTTGTGTTTCTTTATTAGAAACTTCAACTTCAACCTTAGATTCTTCTTTTACTTCAGGTTTCTTATCTTCTTCTTTATTGTATACCTTGACTTCATCAAAACCGGTTGCTATAACAGTTATCTTGATTTCATCCTTAAGCTTTGGATCGATGACAGCTCCGAAGATGATATTTGCATCTGGATGTGCTGCATCCTTTACGACTTCAGCAGCTTCATTGATTTCGATCAGAGATAAATCATCTCCACCAGTAATATTCAGAAGAATACCTGTCGCTCCGTCAATCTTGGTTTCAAGAAGTGGTGATGATATAGCCTGCTTAACTGCATCCACAGCCTTATTTTCACCCTTACCATATCCAACACCCATGTGTGCCAGTCCCTTATTGAGCATAATTGTTCTTACATCATTAAAGTCAAGATTTACAAGACCATTTTCTGTAATTAAGTCTGTGATACCTTGAACACCTTGTCTTAATACATCATCCGCTTTATTGAAAGCTTCTTTGAATGTTGTTCTTTTATCAACAATCATAAGCAGTCTTTCATTTGGTATAGTAACTAATGAGTCCACTTTTTCTTTAAGTTTCTGAATACCGATATCGGCATTCTTCATTCTGGTTTTACCTTCGAAATTGAAAGGTTTCGTAACGACACCTACGGTTAAAATCCCCATGGATCTGGCGATATCAGCTACAACAGGAGTAGCACCAGTTCCAGTTCCACCACCCATTCCAGCAGTGATGAATACCATATCGGCACCCTTAAGTGCTGCCATTATTTCTTCTTTTGATTCTTCTGCAGCTTTCTCTCCGATATCCGGATTTGCGCCTGCACCTAGTCCTTTTGTCAATTTTTCACCGATCTGAATTTTATGAGTCGCATTTGACTGTAGAAGCGCTTGTTTATCTGTATTAATTGAGATAAAGTCCACATCTCCTAAACCTTCAGTTATCATTCTATTGACAGCGTTGTTACCTCCGCCACCACATCCTACTACCTTTATTTCTGCTGGGCCTTCAATTTGAAAATCAAAATCTAACACGATTTAATTCCCCCTTATTTTATTAATAATCTTATTTTTTAAATCTATGAACCACTCGCTGATTTTCCCGAAAATACTTTCATCATCCAGATAATCCTCTTCTGATTCATACCCGTTGTCCGGTTCCATCTCATGTCGTGAACCAAACTGATTCTGATGTCTTCCCGAAAAATCTTCGTTGCTTATGGTTTCCTGTCTGTTATCATCGGCACTTTCATTGTCAGCTCTGACCATATCGTCTATAGCACCTTTACAATGAATTGCAGTCAATAAATGATAGGCTAATCCTCCAGATTGGATATTAAACACACTATCATCCCTTATTATATCAGAAGTTACAAAATTTGTGGACTTATTCATGGTAGATTTATACAATTTATTAATATTAGTGAATCCACACAAACCACCACCATAAACCACAACTTTCTTGATACTATCATCAGTTGCATATTTATCGCTGAATCTTTCTACAAATGACATGATTTCTTCAACTCTGGCTTTTATGATTTCTTCAATCAGATTGTACTTTTCTTCGTCTAAAGTCAGCTGGTCATTTGCATAACCTTTCTTTACCTCTTCTGCTTCAAGTAGAGAAGTCTTCATGACAATGGCAATATCTCTAGTTATGCTCTTTCCGCCCAGGTTAATGACATCTGAATCCACTAGCCTGTTGTCTTTGAAAAGAGTTGCTCTGGTCATATTTGCACCAGTATCAATCAAGATCGCTCCATTAAGAAGATCCTTTCTTGAAAGCAAGAGACTTGAAGCCGCGACGCTTCCCAATCCAGTACCTGCGACTTTAAGCTTGGCATTTGCCATAGCTTCATAAATCGATTCTACATATTCTCTCTTTGCTGTAACCAGCTGCGCTTTTATATCCAGGTGTCTTCCTTTCACTCCTAACGGATCCTTATACACGGTATCATCAACATAATACTTGTTTACGATAATATCTATAATTTCTTCATTCTGTTCTAAAGATGCCAACTGAGCTCCGTCAAGGGCCTTGTCTATCTCATACTGTGTAACCTCATCACTTAAAACAGTTGCATGTCCTTTAGTGTCTATCAGTTTAACATATTCCGGCTGAATGCACACAAATGCAGTTTTAATATTATTTGATATTTTCACTTCGAGTTTACTCATTACTTTTTTGATTGCACTACTTAAAGCCTTGATATCAGTAATGCCATTTTTATCAGTTCCTTGGGATTCAACAACGGAGCCATACATAAGAGTATTGTCCTGCACTGATGATGCAGAAGCTTTTATGTACTGCGTACCGATATCCAGCCCAATTATAAAGTTGTCTGTTTGCACTGTAGCATACCTCCCTAAAAAATATATAATCTAATTATACATTCTATTTATGAATAATTGAAACAAAAATCAATATTTAATATTAATTTCACATAATTCATTCAATTCTGTATCTTTAATTCTATTTATATCAGGCCAAAGGACTTTCAGTTGAGGCACTCGATACTTCAGCAACAATATTTACAGATATAAATGCCTGTGGGTCGATTTTTCTTATGTAAAGTTTCAGCTTGATAAAATC
Organism: uncultured Proteiniclasticum sp.; assembly: GCA_964643785.1. Classification (GTDB taxonomy): domain Bacteria; phylum Bacillota; class Clostridia; order Clostridiales; family Clostridiaceae; genus Proteiniclasticum. The sequence goes on along the minus strand of CAZXUT010000037.1, from coordinate 18,368 downwards.
TCTTCTGGTTAATATTGTCAGAATGATTTCAGTATCACGTCCTGTAAATCCACCTCTTCCATTAAGAAGTGTTGCCCCTTTATGCATATCGTTTATGAGATACTTCATGATCAGCTCTCTCTTCTCACTTATAATCATAACTTCTCTTCGATAGGTGATCCCATCAATGACTTTATTAATGATTTCTCCAGTTAGATAGACAGAAAGAAGCTGATATAATCCTATTTCTATTCCAAATACCACCATTGAAAAGAGGGTTACAACAATGTCGGTGGCCACAATGCAATTCACCTGATCTATATAAGTGAATTTCGAGATAATTTTACCTACAAGACTTGTACCCCCTATGGAGGCATTTCTGTTTAGAATAATACCTACCCCAGTTCCCATAAGAGCGCTTCCAAAAATAGTCGATAGCATAAGATTATCCGTCAATGGTCCATAGTAGAAATACTTTTCCATTATAAAAACTACAAATGAAAGCCCCAATGAGGAGAATAATGTTTTTGCACCAAAACTGGTCCCTAAGATCATAAAAGCAGTTATAAATAGAAATCCGTTAATCAGAATCATCAGAAGCCCGCTGTTCATCCCGGTAAGATGATTGATGACAAGCGCTATACCTTGAGCGCCTCCAGCAGCAAGTCTATTGGGGGTAAAGATGTAAACAATGGAAGCTGCGGTAAGAATAATTCCAATGAAAATCAAAGCATAATCTTTCATTTGCGACTTTTTCAATAAATGTGTTTCATTTTTCAATTTATACCCCTGTTCTAGAGACATTTATCATCTCAATATTGCATATTCTTTTTCTAATATAACGCTTTTTTGTAAACATTTCCATAGCAGGACTGTTTATATTTTAAAGTTTATCTATTATCAGATTTCCCGTCAGTTTTTCATTCAAATCTTAAAAAACCCGAATGCAGACGCATCCGGGTTTTTTTATCTTAAGAGATTTTTCTCTCTTCTTTATTCTCGATGTATTCATCAAAACTACAGAGTTTATCATAGAAACCGTCTGGTGTAACTTCAATCACGCGGTTAGCTACTGTCTGACAGAACTGATGATCGTGGCTTGAAAAAAGCAACACTCCTTTAAATTCAATCAGGCCGTTATTCACAGCTGTGATTGATTCAAGATCAAGGTGATTTGTAGGCTGATCAACAATTAGAAGATTTGCTGTTGAAAGCATCAGTTTGGAGAGCATACATCTTACTCTTTCTCCACCGGAGAGAACATTGGCTTCTTTCAGTGCTTCTTCTCCTGAAAACAGCATTCTACCAAGGAATCCTCTTAGGTAGCTCTCACTTTTATCCTCAGAATACTGTCTCATCCAGTCAACAAGATTCAAATCGATATCGTTGAAGTATTTTCCGTTGTCTCTTGGGAAATATCCCTTTGAAATTGTCACTCCATATCTGAAGGAACCGCTATCAGGCTCCATTTCGCCTGCAATGATCTTAAACAGTGTACTCACAGAAATGTCATTTCCTGCAAATGCGATTTTCTCATCTTTCCCTACGATGAAGGAAACATTATCCAGTACTTTTACACCGTCAATGGATTTAGTTAGATTCTCTACGATGAGAATATCATTACCAGGTTCTCTTTCAGGTTTAAATCCAACAAAAGGATATCTTCTGTTTGATATGGCAATATCATCTAAAGTGATCTTATCAAGAAGCTTCTTTCTTGATGTAGCCTGTTTTGATTTTGAAGCATTTGCTGAGAATCTAGTGATAAAGCTCTGAAGATCTTTGATCTTCTCCTCTTTTTTCTTGTTTGAATCCTTCATCAGCTGGTTCATGAGCTGGCTGGATTCATACCAGAAATCATAATTACCCATATAAATTCTGATCTTTCCAAAATCAACATCACAAATGTGAGTACAGATCATATTAAGGAAATGCCTATCATGAGATACAACAATGACTGTACCCTCAAAATCTGCAAGGTAATTTTCAAGCCAGGTTATTGACGGTAGATCAAGATCATTAGTAGGCTCATCTAGGATCAGCACATCTGGTTTACCAAACAGCGCCTGCGCCAAAAGAACTTTAATCTTCTCAGTACTTTCCAGCTCGCTTAGAATTCGATCATGCTTGTCTGTATTTACTCCAAGCCCTAATAGAAGTGAAGCAGCTTCAGCCTCAGCTTCCCATCCGTTCAGTTCAGCAAATTCCCCTTCTAATATAGATGCTCTGATTCCATCTTCATCAGAAAAATTTTCCTTGCTGTATATTTCATCTTTTTCTTTCATTATTTCAAATAATCTCTGATTTCCCTGAATAACTGTATCGATGACCTTTACCTGATCAAACTGGAAATGATCCTGTTTCAGCACTGACATTCTCATATCTTTTCCTAATGAGACATCACCAGTATTTGATTCGATTTCACCAGACAATATTTTAAGGAAAGTTGATTTTCCTGCCCCGTTGGCACCTATAACCCCATAACAATTGCCTGAGGTGAATTTAATATTCACATCATCAAAAAGTTTTCTTCCACCAAATCGTAGACCGACATTATTTACATTTAACATTAAAACCATTCACTCCATATTACTTTATTTTTATTGCTGCTTTTATAATTCATATGCATTCACACAAATAATGATTATACCATGAAACTCAATATAAATACACTTTTTTGAAATCTTTTCTTGTTTCTTTTCTACAACCAGTTTTCTTCAAACATACTTCTAGCATATCCATGTTTTTTCCTTATATTTTTACTGTTTTTTTTCAAGTATGGATTGTGCTTGAAAATCAATTGATCTCTTCATTAAATAATCAATTTATTAATAATATTGTTCATTAGTTTGATTGTTGTAAATATTCGTTAATTTATTGACATATCAATCTCTTATTGCTACAAATAAGATAATGAATATTCTGATTAGTCAACGGAGGTAAAATTTAATGGAAAAAGAACTCTTACTTCTGGAACCCATAGACCTTCCTGAAGAAAAACTTAACCTTCTTCAAGAGTATATTGATACTCTTGCTGATAAGGAGGGTATGCTGATTCATATCCTTCATCGAGCACAGCATATCTTCGGTTATCTCCCTTCTGAATTACAACTACATATTGCTCGCTCAATTGGTATTCCTGCATCCAAAGTTTATGGCGTCGTCAGTTTCTATTCTTATTTTACGCAAACCAAAAGAGGTCAGCATACTGTTAGCGTCTGTATGGGTACTGCCTGCTTTGTCAAAGGAGCTAACCAGGTAAAAGATGCACTTAAAAAAGAACTGAAAATAGGAATGGACGAAACCACAATCGACGCGATGTTCACTTTAAAAGAAATACGCTGCATTGGAGCCTGTGGTTTAGCACCAGCAGTAATGGTGGACGACAAAGTATTTGGACATATGAACCAGGACAATATTAAAACTGTGATCAGCAGTTACAAGGGTGTGTGATCGATATGATAAAAAATCGGGAGACCCTACTAGAAATCAAAGATCAATTCAAGGATACAAAACTCCTACGACAAGTCGGTGGAGGAAAAGGGAAACGTATAGAACTTCTTGTGGGGCTTGCTACATGTGGAATCGCTGCAGGCGGCAAAGATACTTACGATGAACTGGAAGCCATGCTGAAAGAAATGGATTTAACGGATGTGGATCTGGTAAGAGTCGGATGCGTCGGTTCCTGTTACTGTGAACCCACTGTGCAGGTCAACATTCCAGGTCATGCTCCTGTCTATTATGGTTATGTTGACCGTGAAGCTGCAAGAAGAATCGTAAATGAACATGTCATTGAAGGTAAGATTCTGGAAGATAAAGTGGTTCATATGACATTTAATCGAACTGACCCCGTGGGGGCCAAGAAGAAGCAGTTTCGTATAGCCCTTAAAAACTGTGGAAATATCGATCCTGAAAAAATAACGGAATACATTGCATTTGACGGTTATGAAGCTTTAGCTAAAGTCCTTACGGAAATGACCCCAGTTGAGGTAATTAAGGTTCTTAAGGACAGTGGACTACGCGGACGAGGTGGCGGTGGTTTTCCGACTGGATTAAAGTGGCAGGCTACCTATCAGCAGAAAGGTGATCAGAAATATATGATCTGCAATGCAGATGAAGGTGATCCTGGTGCATACATGGACCGTTCAGTTCTTGAAGGCGATCCTCATAGTGTATTGGAAGGATTAGCCATCGGAGGTTATGCCACTGGCGCTAATCATGGCATCATCTATATAAGAGCTGAATATCCTCTGGCAATAGCTCGCCTTAATACGGCAATAGAACAGGCTAGAGAGTATGGCTTTCTGGGCAAGAACATATTTAACAGCGGTTTTGATTTTGACATAGAAATCCGACTAGGCGCAGGCGCTTTTGTCTGTGGAGAGGAAACTGCGCTCATACATTCTGTCGAAGGTAAAAGAGGCGAACCGACAAAGAAACCGCCTTATCCATCTGAAGAAGGCTATCTCAAAAAACCCACTACAGTAAATAATGTGGAAACTCTTGCCAATGTAGCTGAAATCATCAATAGAGGTGCTCAATGGTTTTCCAGTATCGGTTCCGGTAATTCAAAAGGAACAAAAGTATTCGCACTGGTAGGAAAAGTGAAAAATGTAGGACTTGTGGAAGTGCCTATGGGAACAACGCTACGAGAAATCATCTTTGAAATTGGTGGAGGGATCACTGATGATAAAGCTTTTAAAGCAGTGCAGACCGGCGGACCTTCCGGAGGTGTGATCTCTGCAGAATATCTGGATACGCCAATCGAATACGAATCACTTCGTTCTCTTGGCACCATGATGGGTTCTGGAGGAATGATCGTCATGGATGAGGACAACTGTATGGTGGATATCGCTAAATTTTATCTTCAGTTCACCATGGATGAGTCCTGCGGAAAATGCACCCCGTGTCGTATTGGAACAAAACGTCTTTATGAACTTCTTGATAGCATTACAAAAGGTAAATCAGGTTCTAATGTTCTAGAAATGCTGGATATGCTTGGTAATAATATCCGAAATTCGGCGCTCTGCGGATTAGGCCAGACCGCTCCAAATCCTGTTCTAAGCACGATGAAGTACTTTGCAGAAGAATATCGAATGCACGTGGAAGAAAAAACTTGTCCTACCGGCGTCTGCAAAGGACTATTTAGATACAGTGTTATCGCAGATAAGTGTGTTGGTTGCACCGCCTGCAGACGTGTATGTCCAGTAGGCTGTATTTCAGGACATCCGAAACAGGTTCACTTTATTGACTTGAATTTATGCATTTCCTGCGGTGCTTGTTTTGATGCATGCAAATTCGACGCGATTAAAAAGGCATAGGTGAAGAATATGGAAAATACAGTCAAAATGGTAAATATACGAATCAACGGTACAAATCTTACCGTTCCAAAGGGAACGACTATTCATGATGCGGCTAAACTTGTGAATGCTGACATCCCTACTTTATGCCATCTTAATCTGGAAGGATTTGGAATGGTCAACAGAACCGCATCCTGTCGCGTCTGTATGGTTGAAGTAGTAGGAAGACAGGCATTGTCTCCTTCCTGTTCAGAGCTTGTTACAGAGGGAATGGAGATCATCACCGACTCACTGAAAGCCGTTTCTGCACGTAGGCTGAATCTGGAACTGTTGTTGTCTAATCATCCTATGGAATGTCTCACCTGCAGAAAAAATCTTCAATGCGATCTGCAGGCACTTGCGAAAAAATTAGGTATTTACGATATCATGTTCTCAGGTGAAAAAATGAGCAGACCTATTGATAAGAGCTCAGCAGCGCTCGTTAAAAACCCTGATAAATGCATCATGTGCAGAAGGTGTGAAACCATGTGCAATGAAGTACAGACCTGCGGTATTCTATCTGCCATCTCCAGAGGATTTGACGCATTTGTAGGTCCAGCTTTTAACCTTGATATGGCAGACACAGCCTGCACGTTCTGCGGTCAATGTGTTGCTGTCTGTCCTACTGGAGCCCTATCGGAAATCAATAATATGCACAAAGTCTGGTCAGCTCTTCTGAAACACGAAAAACATGTGGTTGTTCAGGTAGCACCAGCAGTTCGAGTAGCGATCGGTGAAATGTTTGATATGGAACCAGGTACAATCACTACGGGTCAGCTGGCCACGGCTTTCAGGAGAATGGGATTCAACGGTGTATTTGATACAGATTGGGCAGCCGATCTGACCATCATTGAAGAAGCATCTGAACTCATACATAGACTGGAACATGGAGGCAAGCTTCCTATACTTACAAGCTGCTGTCCGGCATGGGTTCGATTCTTCGAGTATCAGTTTCCTGATATGCTCGATATTCCATCAACATGCAAATCTCCTCAGATTATGATGGGAACGATGATTAAAACTTACTATGCTGAAAAAATGGGCATCGCTCCTGAAGATATTCTTGTAGTATCAGTGATGCCATGTATCGCCAAGAAAGCAGAAGTACAGAGAGAGGAACTTCGAATCGGAGAGCTCAAAGATGTGGATTGGGTTATCACCACAAGAGAGCTGGGGTACATGCTCAGAGAAGCTGGAATTGACTTCAAGACTCTGCCTGAAGGCGAATTTGATAACATACTTGGAGAAAGTACTGGAGCATCCATCATTTTCGGTTCTACTGGAGGTGTTATCGAAGCTGCCGTAAGAACTGCATATGAGTGGATCACCCATGAAGAACTGAAAGATGTAAACTTCATTCAATTAAGAGGCTTAGAAGGAATTCGTACAGCAACTATCCCGATTAAAGATATTGAACTTAAAATCGGTATTGCACACGGACTAGGAAATGCAAGAAAGATGCTGGAAGGAATCAGAAGTGGTGAACTCAATTTCCATGCCATAGAAATAATGGCCTGTCCAGGCGGTTGTATTGGTGGAGGTGGTCAGCCGTATCATCATGGAGATTTCAGCATAATAAAGAAAAGACAGGATGCGATCTATCGTGAAGATGCAGGTAAGCCGAAAAGAAAATCCCATGAAAACGAAATGGTGATGAAACTTTATCGTGAATACCTAGGCGAGCCTTATGGAGAGAAAGCCCACGATCTTCTTCACACATCCTATGAAGCTAAAAAGATGATCTGACCCTTTTGAAAATGGTGCTGCATATAATGAAGCACCATTTTTTTCGCTTTTTTGATAACCATGTTTTACTTTCAAAAATCATTAGATATGCTCCTCTAATACAGCTGTCCACAATAATATCTCACTGCAGCATCATACTAATTTTGAAAAACCGCTTTAAATTGCACTCAATTAATCCTCTTAAACTATTGAGATATCTGTCACAATGAGTTATGATATTTATGAAGATTATTAAATAATTGTTGTAAAAGCATTTATATTTCAGGATGTAAATGTAATCTAGGAGGCTTGTAAATTGTATAATGTAAGAGAAATATCACCACAGATTTATTGGATTGGTGGTAATGACAGAAGACTGGAACAGTTTGAAAACCTATTTCCTCTGGCAAATGGAGTTTCTTATAATTCATGGCTGATACTTGATGAGAAGACAGCCATCATCGATACCGTAGATGATGCTATAACAGATCAGTATCTGGAAAACATTGAGCATCTTATGCAGGGAAGAGAACTTGATTATCTCATTATCAACCATATGGAACCAGATCATTGTGGGAACATTGAAAATCTTATCAGAAGATATCCGAATGTAAAAGTGGTTGGAAACAAGAAGTCTTTTCAGTTGTTCAATCAGTTTTATAATATGGATATCACAGATAACCAGATGCTTGCAGGTGAAGGTGATGAAATCAATCTAGGTAATCATAACCTGAAATTCATCACAGCACCGATGGTGCACTGGCCAGAAGTCATGATGAATTATGAAACCACAAAAGGCATCCTATTCTCTGCGGATGCATTTGGTACTTTTGGCGCTCTAGCAGGAAATCTGTTTGATGATGAAGTGGATTATAAAAACCTCTATCTGGATGAGTCAAGACGATACTATGCAAACATCGTCGGTAAATTCGGTGCTCAGGTGCAGTCTGTCTTCAGAAAGATCAGTTCTTTTGAAATCAATATGATCTGTTCCCTGCACGGTCCGATTTTCCGTTCAGATCTGAATCTGATTCTGGACCTCTACGACAAATGGTCCAAATATGAACCTGAAAAGGAAGGCGTAGTCATATTCTACGGCTCCATGTACGGAAACACAGCTAATACAGCTGATTCACTGGCAAATAAGCTTGGGCAGCGTGGAGTAAAGGACATCAGAGTTTATGATGTTTCCAAAACACATCCTTCCTATATAATAAGCGATATATGGAAGTACAGCCACATGGTTGCAGCAGCTCCCACTTACAATATGGGTCTGTACTATCCTATGGATAATCTCCTTCATGAAATGATTTCATTAGGAGTTAAAAATCGAAAAGTATCCATAATCGGCAACCACAGCTGGGCAAGTGCAGCTCACAAAATAATGACCGAAAGATTCAGTAGTATGAAGAACATGGAGATCATCGGCGAAGAACTCGATATCAAATCAAGACTGAAAGATAACGAAGAATCAAAGCTGGATGATCTGGCAGATGCGATTGCTGCATCTGTTCTAGGAAAAACTGAAGAATAGGAAAAACAAAAAAAAGATGAAATCTTGATTAGATTTCATCCTTTTTGTTTTGCACTGAATCTTTTCATTCCCTCTTTCTCACCTAATAGAATCAGGTTATCAATCTGGCTGATCCTTCCTTCTCTTATGGTGTTCTCCATAGAGGGTACATTAATCATCAGCTCGTAATCTAATTGTGCTCTCTTCTCACAGAAAGTAAGTTTCTGAGAAAGAATGAAATTAAGGTTTGCTGAAAGCTGATAACGGATAAACTCTTTCTCTTGTTCGTTAAACATCGATAGCATCCTCGTCAGCGTACGTGCAGCACCTATGGAGTGAATTGTACCTAAGATGCCATGTCCTGCCTCAGCAGCGCTTATGGCCGCCTTAAGAGCGCTTAGTGTTCGGATTTCACCAATAACGATATAATCCGGACTTTGACGAAGCGCATCTTGAATACCCATCTCAAACCCAGGGAAATCTGTTCCCATTTCTCTTTGAGTGATTTCCCCCTTCATCCTTTTGTATCTATACTCTACAGGATCCTCCAATGTTATGATATGGACTTTTTCTTTCATAAGAATGCTCTGAGTGATCGCAGCCAATGTAGTTGATTTCCCCGCCCCCGTTTTACCGACGATGAGAGATAAGCCTTTTCTTCTGATCACACGATTCACAAGATCTTCCGGTAATCCCAGCTGTTTCAGCGGTCTTATTTCATCACTGATTACACGTATCGCAGCACAGCGTTTCCCCATCGAAGAAAAGCAGTTGACTCGATAACGACCATGGTACTCGAAAGACACATCCATTCCAGATGACCCACCTAAATATTCCTGCACAAAACCAGCTGGTCTTAAAAAGGATGTGAATTTCTCCATTTCGCTTCTGGTAACAATCTGATCACTTTCAGAAAGATTCCCTAGAATTCTATAAATCGCCTTCTGATCCTCTTTCAGCACAACATCAGAAGCACCCAGCACTCGGGCTTCTTCTAAAATAGATTTAATGCATCTATCCATAATTCCTGACTTTTCATTGCCTGATTAAAAAGCATACTTTCTCCATTAATCACTTGAAGTCCGGCGCTGGTTCCAAACCTCAGGAAAGCGGAATGCATAGGTTCATAATTCAAGTCATAAAGAATTGTATTCTCACTGTAGTTCCCGATTTCTATCGGCATCTCATCATAATTGACACTGCCCAGTCTGGTGCAGTTAATGACTAATGAATATCCAGAAATATCACTGATCTCATCCAAGGGTTTGATGGTAATCGCTTCAGGGAATTCCTTTCTTCTCGCTTCTGATCGAAATGCCATATGAATATGAGCTTTCATCTTTTTAAGACCTGTGTATACAGCTTTCGCTGCTCCACCACTGCCAAGAATCAGCACATCCTTCCCTCTGACATCTACCCTGTTGTCTCTCAGTGATTGCGTGAAACCATAGGAATCAGTATTATATCCGATTCTCCAGCCATTTTTGATGACCACTGTATTCACCGCTCCGCATTCAAGTGCAGAGGAATCCAGCTCATGAATGTAACTTATGATTTCTTCTTTATATGGAATCGTCACATTAAATCCAATCACCTGATTTACAGCCAGTGAATCAATAAACTCCCTGATTTTTTCTCTAGGCAGATCAAATAATTCATAGCTGATGTCCATTCTTTTGTTGTTATATAATCTTTCATGGATTTCAGGTGATTTCGAATAACCTATTCTCCGGCCCAGAAGTCCTGTTTTCCTCATTTCATCATCTCCTCTCTTCTACTATTATGCATCATTTACCTTAATAATAAACAAAGGGAGCTACGCCCCCTTTACTTGTTCTCAATAAATTGTTTATTTTAATATTTCAGTTACATCCGTTATCGGTAATTCCTCTAAAGGCCCTTCAGTAAGATGCTGCTTGATAGTCGATACCAGAATATCAATTGCAACCTGATTCTTTCCACCTTCTGGAATAATAAGGTCCGCATACCGTTTTGTAGGTTCAATAAATTGCAGATGCATTGGTCTAACGACGCCCAGATACTGATCCACAACGGATTCTAGTGTTCTACCACGGTCTCTGATATCTCTTGTCAGTCTTCTGAGAATTCTGATATCTGCATCTGTATCCACATAAATCTTGATGTCAAAAAGATCTCTAAGTCGTTTATCTTCGAGAATCAGAATACCTTCGACTATGATGATATCTTTAGGTTCTTCCCGAAGCGTCTCCTTCTTTCTGTTATGAATTGTAAAATCATAAATAGGCATTTCGATTGCCTGTCCCTTAAGCATCATTTCTAAATGCTTGATCAGAAGCGGTGTATCGAATGCATGCGGATGATCATAATTTGTCTTTGTTCTTTCTTCAAAAGTCATATCACTCTGATCTTTGTAGTAAGAGTCCTGCATAATGATGCTGATGCTTTCTTTTTTGAAGTTCCGATAGATAGACTTAGCTACTGTACTCTTTCCAGATCCAGTACCACCTGTGATTCCGATTAGTATTGGCTTTTTCATAACTGATCTTCCTTTTCTTTAATCAATATATCATTAGGATAAAGCTTAACTGATGAATAAGCGGTAAAGTCCATTGCTGCTTTGTTTGCCACAGCGATTTCGATGTCTTCTTCATCCCTAAACTCTGAAAGTGTTGTTTCTATTATATCATCACTTGGTCTCATAATCTTAATGATTTCACCAGGATAGACACGATTTTTCTGGCCAATTAAATATCGTCCATGTCCCAGGTCCTCTTTCACGATGGCTATCAGCTCGTGGGTACGAACATAAGAACTTGTTCCATGTATTTCAGAATTTCCTCTACCGTAATAAAATCCAGTGAAATATTCTCTATGACTCACCATGTTCAGTATATCGAGCCATTTCTCATCATAAACAAAATTCTCAGGATCTTCAAAATAGGTATCAATAGCCTGTCTGTATGCTTTAATGATCGCAGCTACATAGAATTCCGATTTCATTCTTCCTTCTATCTTCAGTGACATCAGACCAGAATTGATCAAGTCAGGGATGTGCTCAATCATACAGAGATCCTTTGAATTCATGATGTAGGTTCCACGCTCATCTTCAGTGATCTCCATGAATTCCCCAGGTCTTTTTTCTTCCACCAAGTGATATTTATATCTGCATGGCTGTGCACATGCACCTCGATTGGCATCTCTACCAGTCATATAATTAGAAAGCAGACATCTTCCTGAATAGGCCATGCACATAGAACCATGAACGAATGCTTCTAGTTCCAGTTCTTCCGGAATATTCTTCCTGATTTCATTGATTTCCTTGAGGGAGAGTTCTCTGGCTAGAATCACTCTTTTGACCCCCATTTTATGCCAGAATATTGCCGATCTGGAGTTCACGTTATTCGCCTGTGTTGAGAGATGCAGTTCCATATCAGGCACCACTTCACTGGCAGTCATAATAATTCCAGGGTCTGATACGATAATTGCATCGACACCTATTTCCTGAAGGGTAAGAAGATAATCATCCAGTCCCTTCATATCACTTTCATGAGGAAAAACATTGATTGTCACATAGACTTTCCTGTTTCTGTCATGGGCATATTTCAGTCCTTCAATCATTTCTTCGTCTGTGAAATTATCTGAAAAAGCTCTGAGATTCAATCGAGCTCCTCCCATGTAGACAGCATCTGCACCATAGTCTATTGCAGTCTTCAATTTATCAAGATTCCCCGCTGGGGCTAGCAGTTCCGGTTTATTCATTCTCTTCTTTCCTCCTGATCAAAAGCATTCCATCGCTCACTGTGAGAAGCGATACAATGAGATCTTCTCTTTTATGAACATAATCTAGAAATTCCTGTAGTCTCATTATATTTGTTTTATGTTTTCCAGCAGTAGCCTCATGGACTACCAAGCCTTTATACAGTACATTATCACATAAAATAAATCCTCCCGGATTCAGTTTAGGTAGTGAAAGATCCAGGTACTCTCTATAGTGGGATTTTCCTGCATCCATGAAGACAAAGTCAAATGTCTCTTCCGTATCACGAATATAATCCTCACACTCTGATAGAACCACTTCGATGCGATCCTTCATTTCATATTTTTCAATGTTCTTTAATGCAAGCTCCTTCATCTTTTCATCCCTCTCCACGGAAATAATCTCCGCTTCAGAATGAATCGCCATAAGAAGAGCAGAGTATCCGATGGCTGTACCCAGTTCCAAGATTTTCTTGGGTTTATTCAAAGAAACCATAAATGCCAGAAATCTGGCGGCATCTTTCATCACGATCGGTACATAGTGCAGTTTTGCATATTCTTCCATTTCCTGAAGTCCGGAAATCCCTCCGAACTTCTCTATATAATCCGAAACCATCGGATATACAATTCCATTCATTTTAACACCTACATTCATAATTAACCCTTGCGGGTCCATAAAATTCCTATCCTATTATAGCTGATATGATAAGTTTTATCAAACACCTGACTGAACAACGACAAAAAGAAAATCTCCTTATATCCATAAGAAGACTTTCACATGTCGGTTTATTCATAATAAGACTCGACTTGGTGCAAGCCAGGATTAATTTATTATTGAGGTTTTCCACTCAATCCCTGTTCCACTTCGAAAAATTTTCTCCAAGGATCCTCTTTTTCTAGCCTTTTCTCTAGATTTTCAAGAGTTACTTCATTTGGAGCTACGTCATCAAGCTCCTCCCATGCTATGGGTATTGAGATAGGTGCTCCTTTTCTTGCCCTAAGAGAGTATGGTGCCACCGAAGTTGCGCTTCTGCCATTTCTTACCCAGTCGATGAATATTTTACCTTTTCTCTTCTCTTTTCTCATGTTGCTGGTATATTTATCTGGCCAGCGCTCTTCCATTGCCTGGGCACAAAGTTTTGCAAATTCTCGGACTCTATCCCAGTCAGCAGATCCGTTTAAGGGTACGACTACATGATAACCCTTTCCACCACTGGTTTTCAAAAATGAGGTCAATGATAATTCGTCCAGAATTTTCTTCATATCAAGCACCCCTTCTCTCACCTTCAGAATCTCCATCCCTTCAGCCGGATCCAGATCAAATACCAGCATATCGGGATATTCAAGCTTATCCACTTTGCTTCCCCATACATGAAATTCTATTGTACCCATCTGGACTGAAGACAACAGTCCTTGGTCAGTCTCGATGTAGACATAGTCTTCTTTATCACCACTGCTTTCTGTGATTTCAATTTTTTCAAGCCCTTTCCCTTTTTGTTCCAGATGCTTCTGATAGAAACACTCTTTTCCAATTCCATCAGGACACCTTAAAAAACTTAACACACGCCTGGAAACATAGGGCATCATTCTGCCTGAAACCATGTCATAGTATCTGGCTACCTGCTCCTTAGTAATATTTAATCCATTATACATATCCTTATCGGGACTGGTTATCCTGGTACCATTGACCATGACACTTGACCGCGCTTTTTTCTTTCCAACCGTCTTCTTTTCTTTCTTTTCTGTAGTACCGACTTGAGGCGTGATGTCATCCACTTTCTCTGCCGCTTGAGAGGAATTCTTTACAGTAATTGCTCTTTCTTTTACTACCTCTTTCGGATTCTTATCTTCTCTTAGCCCTTTAAAGCTCGCCTGTCTTAACAGGTTCTCATCAGTCCATTCCTGGAATTTTATCTCAGCAATCAGTTCAGGTTTGATCCAGAACAGTTTCTCATCATTTCTTTGTTCAGGTGGCTCTTTAAAAGAAGATGTTTTTCTCATCAAAGAATTGAATTTTTCCTCCAGCGCTTTACGCTGTTTCTGCGAAAATCCCGTTCCTGCTCTTCCAGTATAGATCAGATCATCCTCATCATAGACACCTAGAAGCAATGAACTGATTCCATTACTGCTCCTGTCAGATGAAGTATATCCACCGATGACAAACTCCTGCCGCTTGTCACACTTTACCTTGATCCAGTCACCATTTCTTGTACCTCCATAGATTGAATCTGCTCTTTTACAGATGATGCCTTCCATCTGGGCATCACAGGCAGCTTTTAAAACCTCCTCTCCATTTCCGCTTGTGTGTTCACTGTAATGAAGATACTTAACATCGTCTTTCATGATGTCTTTGAGTTTATCTTTTCTTTCAAGAAGGCTTCGTTCACGATAATCTTCACTGTAAAGCGCCAACAGATCAAAGAGTATGTAGGTGACATTTTTCCCGTCCGGTTTTTTGAGATAACTCTGCAGTTTCTGAAAATCGGTCTTTCCGTCCTTATCCAGTACAACCATTTCACCATCAAGTATCATATCCCGCTTTCCAGATAATTTTTTCAAAGCCTCAACAACAGCAGGAAACTTCTGTGTGTAATCCTTCTGGTTCCTTGAAAGAAGCTTGACTTCCCCTTTCTCTATGACTGCTGTACTCCTATAGCCATCGTACTTCAGCTCATACACCCATTGGTCTCCCTGTGGTACTGTCTCTTCTAATTTTGCCAGTTGTACTTTGGATTCATGAAACGGCAGTTTATCCTCATTCAGTTCCTGATATTCTTTCTCTTCTGTTATCTCTTCCATTGTTCGTCCACTTCTTATACTTGTCTTGAATTCTCTTATCCCATCATCTTCTTGAACCAGATCGTCCTTCTCTTTGATCAGAAGCCAGTTTTTATCCTTTTCAGAAGACTTCGACTTCATTCTGACCAGTGCCCATTTCCCCTTAAGTCTCTCTCCATGAAGAATCATTTTGATTGAACCTTCTTTGAGACTTTTCTCCATCTCTTCCTGAGGCTCCCAATATCCTTCATCAAAGAGCATCACAGTGCCTCCACCATACTCTTCTTCAGGAATATTACCTTCGAAGTCTTTATAGGATAATGGATGTGGCTCCACTTCCACAGCCAGTCTTTTGTCTTTTGGATTATAGGATGGTCCTTTTGGGACAGCCCAGCTGAGCATGACACCATCCCACTCAATCCGAAAATCGAAATGTAGCCTAGATGCTTCATGCTTCTGTACAACAAAACTCAACCGACCTCCGCTTCTTTCTTCTTTTCCGGAAGGTTCCTTCGTTTTTCTGAAATCTCTCTTCTTGTTATAGATATCCAACTTCGCTGCCATGATCATTTACTCGCTTTCTTTTTTTCTGAATCTGATTCATCTTCTTTCTTCTTTGTTTTTTGACTGCCAGCAGATTTTTTTGCCTCCACCGATTTCTTGAGCAGGTCCATGATGTCAACAACTTTTCCGCTTCCGGTTTCTTTCTCTTCCACTTCTTCTGTTGCCTCAATCTTTCCTTTCTTCTTCGATTTAGCCTCAATTCTTTTCATGACCGCATCCTTATATTCATCTTCATAATCTTCAGGCTTCCAGGTAGCCGTCATGCCATCAATGAGACTTTCTGCAAGATCCATCTCTTTTTTGGATAACTTGACAGATTCAGGAATCTTCAGCTCTCCTGATGACCTCAATTCATCGTGGAAACGGATGAGATTAAGAACCAGTATGTTGTCTGAACTATATATGGCTGCCAGATATGCTTTTGTTCGAATGACTACTCTGGCAATCCCGATTTTCTCTGTCTTTTCCAGGTTCTATAATATTTTAGTGGGGATGTAATAAAAAAGACGAAGTCTTCTCCCTTGTTAGTTTATAATTGTAAGTGACCAAACCAACAATATAAACAACAAGGAAGGACTCCATCTATGAGAAATTATAACACAGCGAGAACCTATTTTGAAACCGTATTATGCAATCATCCGACAGAGGATTGTGAGATTGTTCCGACTCTCAAAAATATCAGGATAACGGCATCCTATGAGGATGAGAACTATATAGGCTTTGACGGGATATCCACCTCGAAAGAAGGCGGTTGCAAGCATTGCGGTCAATATATCTCGATGATCAAAGACTACAAGAGCAGCTGCACGACCATCGGGAAATACAACTCAAAGAACGTGATTCTAAGGCTGGTCAAGACGATGTACTATTGTTCAGATTGCCAGGCATCCACCACAGAGAGGCTGCTCGATGTCACAGGAAACCAGCAGAAAACAGATGGATTCCTGAAGTCCATGATCGGGTCCTTGAAAGAGACCGTAACCTATTCCACCATAGCGAGAATGTACAAGGTAAGCGTCAGTAACGTTATACTGCACTTTGACAAGGCCGAGCTTCGAGAGAACCAGGTGGATCCTCGGAGCGTCAGAAACCTGGCCATAGACGAGGTGAGATTCATCAAGCTCAAGAATGCAAACTATCAGTGCGTCCTTATGGACGCGGATAGTCGCAAGGTGATCGCAATCCTTGAAACCAGACAGCAGAACATCGTCAAAGAGCATCTTTCCAAGATGTTCACGAGGTTAGACACCATCACCCAGGACCTATGGAATCCATACCGCTCCATAGGGCGATCCTGCTTTCAGGAGGCTAAGATTATAGCAGACCCTTTCCATGTCGTCAGACAGTTCATGTGGGCGTTTTCCAGAACCAGAATTGCTCTAGCCAAGGAACAAGGGCTGCAGACCAACAAGAACTGGAAACTGCTCACAAAGCGCTACAGCAAGCTGGACGAGCGAGGCCAAGAGAAAGTCACGGCATTGCTGGAGGTCAATCCTCAGCTTATGGCGGCACATACAGCAAAAGAGCTTGCGCTTGAAATGTTCAGCTGCAAAGATAAAGCCCTGTATGTCGAACTTCTTAAAATCTTCAAAGACTTCATCGATGAAAACAACCTGGTCGAGTTCCAAACAGCCTACAAATCTGCTATGAACTGGCATGATGAAATTCTAAACATGCTCGAGTCCAGTTACTCCAATGGTGCTATCGAAAGAACCAACAGAGTCATCAAACAATCCAAGAACATTGCCTTTGGGTTTCTTAACCTTTTCCGAGCAACTAAGCTGGTCCAGTACCGTATGAATTAACTAGGTATTATTGTTTCACCCACTAAATTGACAAAGAACCCTTTTCCATAGCTTCTCTCAGTAAAACATAGGGCTTCTCTCCACCCTTTGTTGGTGCAATAAAATAAGGCTTTTCCAGATACATAAAATTGAGTTCATCACGCTTGATGAAGGTTTCAATGTCAACTGTCTTTGTTGCCTCCACATCGGCTTTTTCAAAATCTTCATCTGTCATGATCACATAATCTCCATCGTCAAACTCATACGCTTTAACGATGTTGTCATAGGATACTTCTTCTCCCGTAGCTTCATTGATTCTCTGGTACCTGATTTTACTTTCATCTCTTTTGTCAATGAGACTGAATTTCAGATCATTACTTTCCTC
Source organism: uncultured Proteiniclasticum sp. (assembly GCA_964643785.1). Lineage (GTDB taxonomy): Bacteria > Bacillota > Clostridia > Clostridiales > Clostridiaceae > Proteiniclasticum. Next base: position 563 of record CAZXUT010000037.1, on the reverse strand, counting down.
TGCTGAATATAGACTGACAGGAATATTGACCAGTCCGAATGAAATAGCACCTTTCCAGATTGAACGCATAACGTCACCCCTTTCCCTGATTTAATTATCGATATTATATCAGATCTTTTTGTACAAACTTTAACCAGACTGTTTATAATAATATTAAACCTTGTATTTTATTCATATGTATTTCATAACTCATAGTCTGATTTCATCGGACTTTGTACTTACTCAGATTCGTAAGGAAATTCAAAGTTGTTCTCATGAAGAAGTTTCGAGATATTACAAATATAAAAACACTTAAAGATATATCTTTAAGTCATTCAGGAAGAGATTCACCGATTTTATCTTGTCATCAAAACATACCATCAGGTATAATGTAGATATATTATTGCAATTTCTTAAATGCATGACTAATGGATCTTCCATTCATAAGGCAGCCAATGAAATAGGAATCAAGCCACTCATTTCTTCTGGTGACACAATATTCTGGATGCACTTCGTGCTTTCATTGGTGTCGGCAACATAGGTGGAGTCGATGAAGTAGAAGAAATTTTTTCATAGAATCATTT
>CAZXUT010000036.1:0-35355 GCA_964643785.1 uncultured Proteiniclasticum sp. | reverse complement strand
AAAGATCAAGCTTCCCACTGAGTGCTTCATAAGTTTCTATGCTCATAACCGCTAAATCACCTCGCCCGTTTTTTGTTATATATACAGGCTCACAGCTTTCGTGACAGAAACTGGAAATCTCATTATAATTGTTTCGCAAATCAGTACTGGATTTTATATTAGGCATCTTTTATCCCCCCTTTATAATTCTAAAGAAATTATACCTTTATTTCTTTAGAATATCTATTGTTTCTGCTCGTCTTTTCATCCGACAATAGTTTAAAAGTCTTCAATCTCTTAACGTTTTAGAATCATGCTTAGTTCTATGACTTCATCATGATATTAAATTTAAGTTAAGCGGACTCTTTCAAGAGTATTGGTGGAATCCAAAGCGTGAGTGAAATAATCAATGACATTAGGGGGGCAGATTTCGATCCAATAAACACAGCTCCACATGAAATAGATAAACTAATAATGCAAAATTAGAAACCCTGGAAATAGCTCCTACAGCTCATTTTCAGGATTACCTCAATCTATTTTCTTTCCAGCAGTACGACAGTCTCCACGTGCGGTGTATTCGGAAACAGATCCACAATTTTTGATTTCATCACGGTATAACCCTGCTCAATCAGATACTTAAGATCAATCACAAGGGTCTTCGGATTACAGGATACATATAGTATTTCCTTTGCATTGAAGTCCTTCACATACTCCAGCGCTTTAGGATGTACTCCGCTTCTAGGTGGATCCAGTATAATCAGTTCAGGACTTCCTTCAAGTGTTGCTATAACATCCTTCACATCACCCGCAATGAAGTGCACATGCTGAAGCTCATTGATCTGCGCATTTTCATTGGCAGCAATCACAGCTTCTTCAATGATTTCAACCCCTGTGACCTTGTCCGCCATTTCTGCAACAATCTGACCGATGGTCCCCGTACCACAGTAAAGGTCAAAGATCTCAGTCTTCTTTTCTCCAATGAAGTTTTTCACCTCAGTGTACAGAACTTCCGCCCCTTTTGTATTGGTCTGGAAGAAAGAGAACGGAGAAATCTTAAAGGTCAATCCATGAATCTTCTCGTAGATGTAATCTCTTCCGTAAAGAATATTGAGCTTTTCAGGTACCACCGCATCGGAAAGACTGTCGCTTTCAGTATGAAGGATAGATACCAGTGTATAATCAAGCTCCAGCGCTGCCAAGCCATCTCTGAATTCATCCAGGTTGAAATCAATCTGTGTGGTGGTCACAAGATTCACCATGATTTCCTTCGTATTGATTCCTCGTCTCAGGATAAAGTTTCTTAAATATCCTTCCTGCTTCATGACGCGGTAATAAGGCAGTTCTTTCTCTCTGAAATAACTGATTGTATATTCATGAATCTTTCTGAAATCATCATGTATGAGCATACACTCCGTGGTGTTGACTACAGAGTTCATCATTCCTTTCAGATGCATACCAAGATTCAGCTCTCCACCTTTGACTTCATCTCCAAAAGTATATTCCATCTTGTTACGGTACTCGTACTGATTTTCATCTCCTGTTAATCCCAGATACTCACCCATGGAAAGATTATTCTGCGTGAAAAGCTTCATGACCTCTTCTTCCTTGAATTTTCTCTGCAGATCAAGAGGCACCTGCTGACTGATGCAGCCTCCGCACTTTCCGTAATGAATACAAGGTGGTTTTACTGCATAGGGTGCATTTTCAACAATGCCCATATATCTTCCCTTTGCACGATCCCCACGCACCTGATGTGCTCTAGCGGTTACTGTTTCTCCAGGAAAAGCACCTTTAATCCTTACCCGTTTACCATCTACAACTCCAATCCCTGTCGCCGGGAAACTATGGTCTTCTATCTTCACTTCAATTACTTCATTTCTCTTCAAAATATATCAACTCCTTCTAGTATAATAACAGAAATCTCTTATCAGTAGAATACATTCTTCATAAGGTACTGATTCTAGAGCTACAACACCAGACAGAAAGCACTGATTCTGTATTCTTCTTCAGAATTCTATATGGAATCTCTCTTCAAAACTCTCTCCCTATGCTATAATTAATTTCGTTATTCAGTGTTTTAAAAACACACGCACTCATCAATCAGAAAATAATAAGTATACCCCCGAAAGAGGATAATTATGGATTATAAAATCATTTTTCTATGTATAGCAGGCTTTATCGGTGCTTTTGTGGATTCAGTGGCTGGAGGTGGTGGCCTTGTGACCATCCCCGCATATCTTCTAGCAGGAGTTCCACCGCACTTCACCTTAGGTACCAATAAATTCGCAGCCACCATGGGGTCTTTCATCTCCACTGCTGGCTATGCAAAAAGCAGTAAGGTGAACTTCAGGCTTCTACGAGCGGCCGTACCCATGACGGCAATCGGTGCTGTACTAGGCGTCTATTCCGTACTACGGATTCCTCAGGATTTTCTCTACCCTTTGGTCAGTGTATCCATACTGGTTGTAGGACTTTACACCGTCTTCAAGAAAGACCTGGGCAAAGTCAATTCCTTCACGGTGATCACCAAGAAGAAAGTAATTTTTGTTGCTCTGGTGGGATTCGCTTTAGGTTTTTATGACGGATTCTTCGGTCCAGGTACAGGATCCTTTCTCATCTTCATCTTTATCCGTTTTCTGAAGTTTGATTTCACCAATGCATCAGGAAACGCCAAGCTCATCAATTTCACTTCGAACTTCACATCACTCATCGCCTTTGCCATAAACGGAAAGATTGATTATCTCATCGGTATACCTGTTGCGATTTTCATGATCTTCGGTTCAATTGTAGGAACGAAGCTTGCCATCAAAAACGGCTCCAAATTCATCAAACCGATTTTTCTTATCATGTCCTTTGTCGTATTTTTCAAGCTGGTTTACGACATGATTCTATAAATTAGTCCGTAAAATAAGCACACGAAAGCCCTATGCATTTCACTCCTGCATAGGGCTTTCGTGCGCGCTTAACGCTTTTCTCTCTTTATTCTATTCAGCCTTTTCCATCTCTTTCGGAGTCAGATACCAGGAAAACTCAACATCTTCCACCATGTCCTGGGTTTCAGGAGTCCTGTTTTCATAGAGCTTCACCTGAAAAGCAGCAGCCGCTCCTTTTTTAAACATAATGCTCTTCTCTGAAAGTTCATACGCCCAGTCACCGAGGGACGGTTCATGACCTACCACAATGATGGTCTTTTCCTGATCCTGCTTCACCATCGTCATCAGAAAGTCATCAAATGCACCTTCTCCGATGAATTCATGATAAATGATCTTGTCCGTCTCAAGGGCTTCAGCCAGTATTTCTGCGGTTTCTTTTGCGCGAAGAATCGGACTGGACCAGATTTCCACCTGTTCTTTATACATGATGATTTCTTTAAGATGAGGAAGCCTCTTTTTCAGTTTCATCTTCCCCTCTTCTGTGAGTTTCCTGTTATAGTCCGTACCGTCATTCCCTCTATTCTCTGCAATTCCGTGTCTTAATAGTATTACTTCAATATTCACAATGTTAACCACCTTTCTCTTATCCTTAGAGGTAAAGGCAGGAAGCCGAATAGATCAGCCCTGCCTTCTTGTTGTCTCTTTCTTAGATTATTTCTTGGTGCTTTCCCAGTCTTTTAAGAATTTTTCAATTCCCTGATCCGTCAGTGGATGAACCAATGAATCCATGAGGACCTTATAAGGAATGGTAGCAATATCCGCTCCTGCCATAGCAGCCTGAGTCAGATGATTTCTGTTTCTTATGGAAGCCACAATGACTTCTGTATGAACCCCATAGGTCTTGAAGATGTACATGATCTCTTCGACAAGTTCCATACCGTCAAGTCCTATGTCATCGAGTCTTCCCACAAATGGGGAGACAAATGCTGCACCGGATTTTGCCGCTGCAAGAGCCTGAGTTGCTGAGAAAATAAGTGTCACATTGACCTTGATTCCCTTCTTAGATAGCATAGAGGTCGCTTTTAACCCTTCTGCAGTCATAGGTACTTTGATGACGATATTCTCATGAATCTTCACAAGCTCATCTGCCTCTTTTACCATACCTTGTGCATCCAGTGAGATCACTTCTGCGCTGATGGGTCCGTCCACGATATCTGTTATTTCTTTGATGACTTCTTCAAAGACTCGTCCCTCTTTTGCAATAAGGGATGGATTTGTGGTCACTCCATCAATGATCCCAAGTTCTGCTGCCTTCCTGATTTCTTCTACATTGGCTGTGTCGATAAAATACTTCATTAATACTATTCCTCCTGTTTTCTATATGTATTATTTTAAATATATGCTTGACCTGATTATAACATGACGACCTTCAGGGATACTTAAGAAGCGGTATCTATATTCAATTTTCAGACTATCCGATGTCTATCATAGACTTCTCTTAGCGCTGCTACCTCTTTATCACGTACTTGACTTGGCATGGTTTTACCCCTTACAGCTGTCCCCACATGAATGTCATAGTCCCTATAACCCGTCATTCTTGTTTCGAAAGTAAAATCAACATCATTTCTAATGGCCTGGAGATTCTCCTTTGAGATCCCACTGGCAAGAATCATGGTGATATCCTCTGTCTCATGGATGAGCTTTCGGATCATGTCGATATTATCTGCCGCTTTTCCGGGTCCTCCCGAAGTCAGCACATGGGTGATTCTCTTATTGGTTTCAAGAAGAGCAAGAGAGGTAAGAAGATCTTTACTTTCATCTATCGCCCTGTGAAATGTGGCTGTGAGATTGGTATCTTCCAGTATATAGGCAAGTGCTTCCATATTGGGGAGGCCTTCATAATCAAGTACCCCAAGCACCACATGTTTTACCCCTAATTCATTGAAGATTCTAGCGTCTTCTCTCATGACTTCAATGTCTTCGCTGGAATACTCAAACGAAGCACTGTGAGGCCTGATCATCACATTGACCGGAATGGATACCTGACTGATCACCTGCTTCACCAGACCATAGCTTGGCGTCAGACCACCCTCGGATAGAGCTGAGATGAGTTCTATCCGATCTCCACCATTTTTCTCAATGATCTGTGCATCTCTAAGCGTCTCTGCTATAATTTCCAGCATGGCTTTCTCTCCTCTTTTGTATAATAAGTTACACAAACTACTTCGTATAGTATACCTTAGAATTGTTAATCTATACCCCATCTTCTGGTAAACAATCTGTGTACATGTCATTTTCTCCTGAATTCGCCTGAATTAATCGATCTATCTAGTTGAGATTTCATTATATAAGAATAGGTCTTTCTACCTCACTCTTCTTTTGTCTTACATCCAATTTGTATCCCCTTCATTTTTTATGTTTTAATCTCTTCAGGGTACAATAAAGATAAACATATATCTAGCTGAAGTAAATCACTTTCGTAGCTGATACTCTTGAAAACAAGGAGGAAAACATAATGAGGAACAGATTTTCGAACAAAGGAATGGCTCCTTTTGAAGAATTCATGACAGGTCTCAACTGGGATTTCCCTGCAGTACCTGCAAGAAAATTGTTTCATGTGGATGTGAAGGAAACTGAACGTGGCTATGTACTTTATGCAGATCTTCCAGGTTACAGAAAAGAAGACATCAAAGTGGAATATCACAATAAGAACCTGCTGATCTCTGCACATCGCGACACGATCATTGAAACGGAATCAGAAAAGTTCATCATGAATGAGAGACACTCCGGTGAAGTCTATCGAAGTTTCTATATCGATGATATAGATGAAGAACAAGTCCAGGTTCATTATGAAGGTGGCATTCTGATGATTGAGTTGCCTAAAAACAAGGATGATGAGAACACGAAGAAAAGATTTGAAGTGAAATAGCATGTAATTTCTCCTCTATAAATATCATGGTATTTGCATTTGCAAAGGGATTATTCAGATGAATAGTCCCTTTCCTTTCGTAATTCGATATCGAGTGTTAATAGGATCTGGAAATCACAGTCATTCATGCTTAATGGAGTAGTCTTACGCTCAACAATTCCTAATGAAATGCTGAATATTTAACGTAAACCTAACATTATTTAACAGATATTTAACTTATAATAAAAGTATCAAACTACGGAGGAAAAGTAGAAATCATGAAGAGAAAACCGACACTGGATGATATCGCTGCTCTTGCAGGTGTATCTAAGACAGCAGTTTCCATGATCCTGAACGAAAAAAAAGGTGTGACCTTTCTGGAAGAAACCATTGAAAGAGTCCATGCTGCAACCAAGGAACTTGATTACGCCAAGAAATCCCCTAAAATACAGAAAATGAATATTTTCAACAAGAATACCATTCTGGTGCTTACGCCTACAATTTCCAGTCCATTTTTCACCACCATTGTTCAATCCATTGAACAGGAGGCGGATAAACTTGGAATACATGTCCTCATTCAGAATACTTTCAGAGATAAGGAGAAGGAACTCGATTATCTCAATCAGGTCAAAGACACCAACCTTTATGGCCTCATTTTAACCATGCTTCCACATCATCCCAAGCTTCTGGAGGAAATCAATGAAACCATCCCTGTAGTGGTGATCAACGAAAGGTCCTACAATGTGGATCTTGACACTGTAGAAGTAGACAACTATTCTGCCGGAGTACTCATTGGAGAGCATATGATCGAGCTGGGACATAAGCACATCGCCTATCTCACCACCGCACTTAACACCTTGAATCTGGCGCGTGTAAAGAGGCTTGAGGGAATCTCAGATGCATACAAGAAGCTCTGTCCTCTTGGAAGCGTCACTGTAAAATCAAAGAAAATCAGACCCGCTGATGAAATCAGGAACATCGATCTGGAATATGATACTGGCCATGAACTGGTACTAGAAATACTGCCCCATAAGGAAATCACCGGCATTGTGGCTTCAACGGATATGATTGCTTATGGAGTTATAGATGCCCTAGAAGAAAATAACTTCAACATCCCGGAAGACTATTCCATATGCGGATTTGATAATCTGTTTCCATCAAAGTTCAAGGGCATTTCTCTGACTACAGTAGAACACTATATACTGAATAAAGGTCAGGATGCAGTAGAGATGGTGCGAAACAGGCAGATGAAAAACCATGATAAACTCAGTTCCACCAGCATACTCTACAGGCATGAGCTGATTGTAAGAGGTTCAACTGGAGCACCTAGAATAGTAGAAGAGAACAGGTAGCGGACTACTTCTGGAATCCGATTTCTCTCTGAGACGATAAAAATGATTGAAAAAACGATTGAAAAAATGAAAATCCCCGACTGGTAGGATCGTATTATCTCTACCGGTCGGGGATTCTATTCTAGCTGTCTTTTACAATAGCTTCTTTTAAAGTACCATTTTTAAATGATCTGATTTTTCTAATGTCTTAAGCGGTCTGTTTCTTTCTCATCAAGAGAATTCCACCAATGACAGCAAGTGCTCCTGTGAATAAGAAGATGAATCCTGTTGAATCTCCAGCCATCGGAAGTATAGCGCCTTTTTCTGCTGTCATTGTATTTTCAACGACCAGATTGAACACCTGTCCATTCTCTGTGATGTCAACAGAATATTTCTTGTCTGTCTTGTCATAATTTTCTGGAGCTGTCGTTTCTTCAATGATGTATTTTCCATAAGGAAGGTCTGCCATAAGCATTCCTTTATTATCGGTCTTACCATTGAAAACTTCTGCACCTGAAGCATCCGTGATGACGAATCCAGCACCAGCCAAAGCTGCTTTTGTCTTCGAATCCACTTTGCTTATGCTGACTGTACCTATGATCTTTGTGTTGATGAAGGATACTTCTATTACTTCTCCCTCTTCATCAATAGTGATTTCTTCTATGAGCTCGCTTGGAACGTATCCTTCTAGAGTTCTTGTTTCCTGAAGTGTATAGTCGCCTAGTGAGAGACCAGTAAAGACGATTTTCCCATCTTTATCTGTTTCTATTGGCTCGCCTACTTCAACACCATTTTCATAGAGTGTAAATTCAGTACCTGGAAGAAGGTTTCCTTCATCATCATACTTTGTTACTTCTATGCGCGCATTAGAAACTTCAACTCCACCCACAAAAGTATTGGTGATGGTGATGGTCTTTTTGTCTCCTGCTGCCAAAGTGATTGTCCCATCTTCTGAGTCTCCACTATAGCTTGCTTCATATCCTTCAACCGTTTCTTCACCAACAAAATAGGTTCCAGGTGCAAGTGTATAGGCTTTTCCTGGAGCATCCATTCCTGCTGCGGTAGTTCCATCTACAATCAGTCCATCTTTCAGGACACTGATGGTGAAATCCCCAGCAACAACAGTATCGTCGTCTTCATTGACAACCATCTTGATGATGTTCAATGTTGCAGAGCAGGGACCGGATACGACTCTGTTTGTATCCAATGTTACTGAGCCATCTCTTGCTAAGAGCTGTCCACGAACATGTGCGCCTGTCTGAAGGGAGATTGAGGTCATTGCAAGAATGCTTCCTGCAAATTTCGAATCAGTACCAATTGTTGCAGAGGATCCGACCTTCCAGAAAACACCACATGCAGTAGCCGCATCTTCAAATACGACACTGCTCCCAGAACCTGTAATCAGCGTAGAGTCTGTCTGAAAGATAAAGACGGCATTTGGGTCTCCTTGACCATCTAAAGTCAGAATACCATTCAGCAGAAAATCTTTTTCGATGGATGTATATACGCCTGGAGTAAGTGTCTGCCCACCCAGTTCACGTGGGATCGTTTCAGTGACAGATCTTCCTGCAGCATCGTTGTATGCAGTGATCAGATCGTTCTTTGCTGTCAAGGCCACTTCATCATTAAGATGTAGCGTCCCTGTAAGTGACACATCATTTTGCCCTGGGAAAGATGTACCAGCATAGAGTCCTACATCACCTACAATGATCGTTGACCCAGTATTGGTGACGGTCTCTCCTGACAGGACGGCAAAGTTCTTTGTGGTACCCATATTTATGGTCGCCTCTGACGCTTGGGCAAGTTTAGGTGCCCCCATGGTGCCAAACATGGCTACAGCTAGAAGAAATGACAGTACTATTCTATTAGTGCTTTTTATCATAATTCATTTTCTCCTCTTTTGTAATATTTTCTTTTTCACATTGTCATCGACTGATAAACTCAAGTCTTTCATTTCTTTCTATGACTGGTTTATATGGTGCTGATTCACTAGCAAATAAGGTCTTCGATTTCTAAACCATTAATTGATATATTGACCTCCATAAAACAGCATATGCTGCCAGTTTGCTTCCTCATACCACCTTTCTTTTTTTGCATTTCCTTAAGACTACATCTCCTGCTCTGATTATGATTTTCATGGTCTTCTCTCTGAACAATATAAGAGCAGAAAACCAGAAAAGATACTATGAACAGGTTAGCTCTGATCTAAATCAACGAGTCTTTTTCAGACTTGTGTTAAAATGTTCAACATCACGATGACCAACAGTATGATTACCCTAGTCTAGTGAAGTTATCTTTAGCATAACAGTATATAGTGTACTCTTTAAATTCAATTAATGAACTAGTAATGAACAATTTAACATTTCATTAATAATTGACATTGAATTTCACGTATTTATTTAATAGAATTAACTTCTACACGAATAACATCATAAATTGAAAACGAGAAATCATGTAATTAATGATTGACTGGATCAAGATAGATATGTCCGGTTTTTTCAGCTCCACCAAAGCCTGTTTTTTTCCTTTTCTTTCCTGAGCAATTATTATATCATCAAAAAAAGGAAGAACCTCTTCATGAAGTTTCTTCCTTTTTCATCTATTCTCAGAATTTCAGATAATCCAACAGACTTTTCTTCTTTTTCTTTCGTTTTTTCACTTTTACAGATTCTGTCCATTGTTTATACGGCAGCACTTCCACCTTTTCACCATGAATCAGCTTCGGGCCATTATGCATGATGCTTTCATAAAGCGGTTCGTTCATCTCTTTCACCGCTTCATAAGCATGCCTGATTCTCATATCTCTTCTTACATCTTTATGCCCATCGGATCCAATTGCATGAATCAGATTCTTACTGATGAGCTCTTTCGCAAAGTTCTCTGTCTTTTCACCGAACTGTCCTAACAGACTTCCTGCATTCAGTTGAAACAGAACCCCTAAATCATGAAGATGGTACATTTTCTCTGGATCTTCCATCAAAGCTTTGTTTCTTTCCGGATGCGCCAAAACAACCTGGTATCCATGTTTCTTCAGCTTGTAGAAAATACTCTCTGAATAGAGAGGATAATCAATCAGATTAAACTCCACAAGTATGGTTTTTGTCTTGTTGTATCCAATAAGTTCGCCACTTTCAAGATCCTCAAAGATATCCTTATCGATCATGATTTCAAGTGATTGAACAAGTTCGATCTTACCTTCGTATTTCTTCTGCAGAAAAGCTAATTTTTCCGCATAGTCATTTTTACGATCCATGGCCTCTGTAAAGAGGTCCTTAATATGATGCGGCGTCAAAGCAAGGATTTTCACACCTTCTTTGATGGACTGCTCAATCATTTTCATGGACATGCCAAGATTTTCACTTCCGTCATCCACGTCATACAAGACATGGGAGTGCAGATCTACCATTTATTCGCTCCCTCAGAAAAAAGAAGCTGTACGAATGAACAGCCTCTTCATTATTATTTCTTAGATCTTCTTGCTTTCGTTCCGGTTTTCTTTTCTTCATAGGAATAATAGTAGTAGTAACTGTTGTCATCCACTGGAATCTGACTCAGTACAACACCTAGTATGTTTCCTTTGACCTTTTCCAGAAGTCCCTTCGCCTGAAGGATCTCATCTTTTTTGGTTACACCATGCTGTGCAACAATGATGGTCCCATCAGAGATAGTGGTCAGAACCTGAGCATCAGTCACCGCTAAAAGTGGTGGCGTGTCAAGAATGATCGTGTCATACACCAGCCTTAGTTTACTGAGTAATGCTCTGTTTCTTTTGCTGCCAAGTAGCTCTGAAGGATTTGGTGGAATTGCACCACTCGTAACAATATCAAGTCCTGGTATAACATCTTCATGTACAATCTCACTCATACGATCCGGTTCAAGGATGAGATTTACAATACCTACGGAATTTGGCAGTTTGAATTTCTTATGAACGGTAGGTCTTCTTAAATCGGCATCGATAAGAAGTACTTTATTGCCGTTTTCAGCAAATGTGACTGCCATATTACAAGCCACGGTTGATTTCCCTTCCGCTGGTCTTGAAGAAGTCACGGTGATAATTTTCATTTCTTCATCAAAAGATGAAAACTGGATATTGGTTCTTAAAGTTCTATAAGCCTCAGCTGCTACTGACTTGCTGTCTGTCAAAGTTACTAAAAAATCTTTCATTTGTTCCTCCGAAGTTCATGCAGGAATTCTATCCTGATTTTACTCTATTAGAGTATTATAACATGAGTTTTCACTTTTTGTTCATTATTTTATAATAACAGAGTCATGATGTTCCAGGATATCCCTAGTAGATCATAGGCTTTCCTGTAGATTCGCGGACTACAAGATTTGTTCCCACTGATATGATTCTCTGTACTTTATCATTTGTATCGATTTTTTTTAGAAGTTCTTCCACAAGGATTTCTCCCACTTTATGACAGTTCTGATTGATTGTCGTTATTTTTGGAGAAGAGATAGTGCTGAAAATCGAATCATCAAACCCTATAATTGATAGATCTCCTGGCACATCGATGCATTCCTCTTTTGCCCAGTTCAGAACACCTAAGGCCATGAGATCGTTTCCGCATACTATAGCTGTGGTTTCTGGCTGCAGCCCATTTTTACTTAAATAATCATATGCACCTTCCACTTTAAAAGAAGTGGTCGCAATAAATTCATCTCTTAAAGGAATCCCATTCTCTGATAGAGCATCCTTGTAACCGCTTAATCGTTCTTCACCAAAGGGAAGCTTAGTCTCACCTTCTAAATACATGATATCCTTATGACCGAGTCCAATGAGGTGACTTACACCAGCATGCATTCCCATGTAATCATCCACATCAACTCGAACAGCAAAATCTTTATAGCTGGTCGCATTATTAAGCACAGCGAAAGGAACATTGATTTTCAGAAGCTCCTCCATCCTCGCATCTCTTTCCATAGAAGCAATGATGATGATTCCGTCCACCTGTTTTTCCATCAGCTTAACAAGATAACTGATTTCTTTCTTAATGGAATCGTCTGTATTGCAGAGAAAAAGACCATAGCCATTTTCCATCGCCATGTCTTCCGCCCCTCTTGAGATATCTGTATAGTAACCATTTTTGATATCAGGCACGATGAGCCCTAATGTTTTTGTGTTTTTTGTCTTCATACTTCTTGCCAGCGTGTTAATGAAATAGCCCTCTTCTTCGATGGTTTTCAATACCCGCTTCCTGGTTTCAGCACGGACATCTTCATCTTTTCCATTGACGACCTTTGAAACGGTGGCAACGGAGACTTTGCAGATTTTTGCAATATGTTTCATGGTTACAGGCATCATTCATCCCTCTTTTTCTCATAGCACATCTCGCAAATTGAACATCTCACAAATTGCACGCAACATTATTATTATAACAAATTCACTCCATTTTTATACTGTTTCCAACTATTTTATTTTTTATTCACTTGAACACATCTGGTCTTCTGCTTTTCTATCTGCAGCTGATCTTCGCTACTGCCAGTGCACCCATTACGCCTGTTTTTTCACCTAATCCTGAAGGCATAATTTCACAGGCATCATAGAGAAAGCTGAGACAACTTTTTTTCGCAGTCTCTTTCACTTTACTGAAAAAGAGATCGCCGATAAAGGAAACACCACCTCCGATGACGAGAACTTCCGGATTATATAGGGAAATAAGATTTGCCACAGTGATGCCTGTATAGAAAAAGGCTTCATCAAGAATTCTCATTGAAACTTCATCTTCATGTAGATAGGCTTCATGAACCTCTTTTGGAGAAACAGAACCATAGGTACTTAAAAGGGTCTTTTCTCCTCTTTCCATCGCTTCCATAGCTCTTTTTGTAATGGCTGTTCCTGATGCAAGGGCTTCCACATCTCCATAGAGTCCGCAGTTGCACTGAACTGAGCTTCTGGGCTCAATTATCATATGTCCTGCCTCAAAAGCGTTGCCAGTACTTCCTTCCTGAAGCTTTCCGTCTATGATGGCAGCCCCACCAACACCTGTCGAGATGGTGAGGTAAATAAGATTTTTCATTCCTTTTCCCTGACCAAAGAGAAATTCTCCAAGGGCAGCGGCATTGGCATCATTTTCCAGTGTACAAGTGCACTGGAATTTATTCTTTATGGGTCCTAATAGATTATAGTTTTTAAACGGAAGATTATACGCTCTAAGTATTTCTCCTTTTTTCTTATCAATGATACCCGGTGTTCCTACACCGATAGAGGCAATGTCTTTATACTCAGCTCCAGCCATTTCTATGAGCTTGGAAATAGAGTCAAGGATTCTACCCATGACCTTTTCTTCACCCTCTTTTCCTTCTGTAGGAACCCTTGCTTCATGTAAGACATTCCCTTCAAGATCACTCATTGCTGAGCTGATTTTCGTGCCGCCCAGATCCACACCAATAAGATATTTCATGTGTCTACTTCCTCCCTTTCTTTTCTTATCTAATCTTTTTTTCTTCTCTGTTCTTTTCTATTCTATTTCAATCATTCTCTTCTAATTATTCCGTATTGTAGTTCTACAGATGTGAGTCTTTCTATACAGCAAAATTCTACTGATTTCATTCTACGTTAAAGGTGGCAAAACACAAGGTTTCTGCCACCTAAAAAGACATATCACTAAGTTTTGTCTCCATGACCAAACCAGATATACTATTCTCCTTTGAATACCTTGCTGCTTAGCCGCTTAGTCATCGGAATCCTCATAAAGGTATTCATGAAGAAGCTTTGTGTTCTTACTAAGATCTATTGTCACAACGCTTCTTCCATTTTTACTCGCATAACTCCAGGTATCATCGAAAGGAACTCTCGCTTCACTGATTCCACTGTTTCCTGATCCAAGGACTTCAAGTCCTAGTGTGAACATCGTATCTGTTTTGATGTTCGTATCCACATATTTCAATGTTTCGGTGATGAATCTTGTGAGCTTCACCGGACCAAGAGAACGCTTCATCTTTGAAAGAATCCCCATCATGACATCTCTTTGCCTTCTTGTTCTTCCAAAGTCCCCATCACCCGTACTTCTGTTCCTGGAATGGGTCAGTACCTGATCTCCATTAAGCGTATAGGTTCCGTCTGTTTCAGGAATCCTTTCCCCATCACCTGTGCTGTTGATTTTTCTGATTTCAGCAGTTGTCAGCCTGACATCGATGCCTTCCAGTGTATCCACTATGCTTTTCAAACCGTCAAATTCCACCACTGCATAATTCTGTATATCAAGGTCAAAATTCTCATTGACTGTATTGATTGCAAGTCCTATCCCACCAAAGGCATAAGCAGCATTGATTCGGTTCCATTCTCTATTGGGGATCGCAATCCATGTATCACGCATGAAAGAAACGATTTTGATATCATTGGTTTCTCTGTTATAGCTTATGAGCATCATACTGTCAGAGCGACCATTTCCACCCTCGTCGGGTCTCACATCACTTCCCACCATGAGGACATTAAAGACGTTCTCATCTATGGGGATCTTTCTGTAGATGGCTTCACTCTCCGGATCTTTCACTTCGTAGATATAGTCTTCGTCAAGGTCTTCCGGCGTACCTTCTATGGAGTCCAGCTCCTCTTCTTCAAGCAGTACAACGCCATCACCATCCACAATACTGGTCTTCGACTTGTTTAGCGTAGACAGCGTATAATAGACACCTACAAATAGGACCAGGAGAATGGATAAAACCCCCAGAACTGTATACATTATTTTCTTTTTTCTCTTGGAGTTACTTTCCATACTTCATCATTTCCTCACTTCCACATTACTTCTTTATGTTAAATTTATCATAGTTTGATTCTTTAATATAGTGATACCAATATATTAAAGATGGTTTCTTTTCTATACGTCTGTTTCTTTCCTCTTTTTCCATGTTATGATCTTCAATGTGATTTTTATTTATGGTCAAAATTAAATGCTCAGTTTTGATGATAAACTGAGCATTTTCCTGCTTGACTAAAAGTTTTCATGAATCATGGAATACAAATGCGTATTACACTTATTCAAAATAAAGCTTGAGTCTTAACGGTTCATAGCTATAACTGTCGGAACTGTCATAGATCCAAGGATTCTCCTCTTCTCCCGGATATTTTCTTCTACCGGAAGATTCATCAAGTAGCCTTGCAGCTCCTCTATTGACTTCAATTTTAAACTGATACTGCTTTCCCTGATACCAGACCGGTACCTCGGTTATCTTGTCTCTCCACGGTTCTATTGCAATGCGCTGTATTTCAACACCTTCCTGCTGAAGGACGACATAGCTCTTCCCTCTTGCATGATGAAAAGAGTCAATCAGTGTTACCGCACCAAATCCTAGTAGTAGAATCACTAATATGGGAACCATAATTCTACAGAGTGAAGACTGACAGAATTTCCTGTCATTATTCGTCTCTTTGAAATTATTTTTCTCTTCCATATACTACCACCTTCCGGAATATTTAACGGATAAACTGTTCTTTATTCTTATCATCCTGATCCGGGAAAAATCGGTCAAGATCATCCTCTTGTTTTTTCTTCATTTTCCTGATCTTTGTTGGTAAAAGAATCAGTAAAGCAGCGACAATAATTGCTGAAATGCCAAATAGAAATTCCATTTTATCACCTTCCATTTTCTGATTTAATCTTCTGTTCAATTCATATCTCATTCTATCATGAGTATTTTAAAATTTGATTTCATATTTATGACAACTTTTCAAATTATCTGTTCACATGCACATTAGCATTATTGAAGATTATACTTTACTTATTAAATTCATGACAATGTTAACAGTTCACGGTTTCGTTAAAGCTTATCAACATTTTGATGCTATCATAATATACATAGTAGCATTCCATTAATGTAAAATAAAATAAGAGGTGAAATGATTTGAATACAACTATTTGTGACGCCATAAGAGTTGGTGAAATTATTGAATTTACCTATGAAGGAGCAATCAGAATCGTAGAACCATTTATCTACGGTGCTGATGAAAAAGGAGTTTCCTTCCTTAAAGGTTATCAGATCGGTGGCTTTAACAGGGTCAACGACAACAGCTATACCTGGGATACCTATAAAGTGGACCAGATGAGCACAATAAAATTTATCGGCAAAAAGTTCCATGACAAAAGAGCAGGTTATGATCCTCATGATTCTGCCTTTAAGAGCATTTACTGCAATTTCTAAACCCTTCCATTTCTCCCGAAGGATGAGATCCATCTTCCGGGAGAATTCGTTTTTAATCCCTAATCTATCCCACTTCGGATAAATCAAAAAAATAGTATAATTAATCTTTGAAAAAGACACTCACGCTGACTTTAGGCCAAGTCAACGCGAGTGTCTTTTCTTCTTCTACTGTAATATTCAGCATATATGATTGTGATTGTCTTTCCTCAGATTTCTTAAGCCTGGCTTTGCGTTCAGGAGATCTTATAAAGTGACTCCAGTTTTAAAAATGGAAATTTCTCTGAATCCTGATTTCTCATTATTCACCTGTTCTCCACTGGCAACCGCGATCACATAATTTATGAACTCCTGAGTCATTTCATCAGATGGTTTTCCATCCAGCATCTGCCCTGCATTGAAATCAATCCAATGTGGTTTAAGATCAGCGATTCTTGAATTGGATGAAATTTTGACTGTAGGTACAAAGCTGCCAAATGGTGTTCCTCTCCCTGTTGTGAAAAGAACCATATGACATCCTGATGCACCAAGTGCTGTAGATGCCACAAGATCATTTCCAGGTGCGCTGAGAAGGTTCAGTCCCTTCTTCCTGGCGATTTCTCCATACTTCAGGACATCTTTCACCTTGGAACTTCCACCCTTCTGTGTACATCCTAGGGACTTGTCTTCCAGTGTCGAGATTCCGCCATCTTTATTTCCTGGTGATGGATTCTCGTAGATAGGCTGCTTATTGTCGATGAAGTACTGCTTGAAATCATTGACGAGATCAATGATTTTTCCAAAGACCTCCTCATTTTCAGCTCGATCCATAAGGATGGTTTCTGCACCGAACATTTCAGGTACTTCTGTGAGAATTGTGGTTCCACCTTTTGCAGCGATATAATCAGATAGTCTTCCAAGAAGCGGATTGGCGGTGATTCCGGAGAATCCGTCAGATCCTCCGCACTTCAGACCAACATTAAGCTCTGAAACAGGCACATCCTCTCTTCTATCTGTCTTCATTTCCTCATAAAGACTGGTAAGGGCTCTGATGCCTTCCTCAATTTCATTGCCTACCTGCTGGGTCACAATGAACTTCGTTCTCTTTTCGTCGTACTCACCCACAGCGATCTTGAAATCGTCCATGACATTATTCTCGCAGCCAAGACCAAGAACCAGTACGCCTCCAGCATTGGGATGCTTCACCAGGTCTGCAAGTATCGTCTTCGTGTTTTCATGGTCATCACCCAGCTGAGAGCATCCATAGTTGTGATTAAAGGCTTCAATAGCATCGATCCCCTCAGGCTTCACTCTTTCTATGAACTTCTTGATGATAAGCTCTGCTACTCCATTGACGCAGCCTACAGTCGGTACGATCCAAAGCTCGTTCCGGATGCCTACTTTACCATTGCTTCTTCTGTATCCTTTGAAAGTATCTGGTCCGTCGAAGATCTTATAGTCTTCATTTTGAGGATTGTAGCTGTATTCCATCAGGTCATGAAGACCTGTTTTCACATTATGGGTGTGGACATGTTGCCCAAAGAAGATCTTTTCTCTTGCATTTCCAATAGAAAAGCCGTATTTTACAATCCCTTCTCCTGCTTCGATGTCCTTTAGGGCAATCTTGTGTCCAGTAGGAATATCATTCAGTGCAGTGATTGTGATGCCTCCTACTTCCACCTCTTCTCCCTTTTTGACATCTTTCAGTGCTACGGCCACATTGTCTTTCTCCGTGATGAGATAAAGTCTGTTTTCTTTTTCCATCTCTTCTATTTTCCTTTCTTATAAGCTCTTCAGCGTTTCTTTTGTTCCAAGTGTGAGAATTTTATGAAGGTGGTCGGTCACTTCTTCCATAAGTCCTTCCACTTCTGTCAGGTCCTGATGCCAGAGGTCTTTGTTCTTCAGAACTTTCTCAATAAGAACCGTGATGTCTTTCTCCTGCCAGATCTTCTCGAAGAACTCCAGATTCTTTTTGTCATCCTTCACAGGATACTTTTCTCCATTTTCTCTAGTACCGAAATAACCCTCTTCCTCTTCTTTGATGTCATAGAACTTCAAAAGCGCTGCCAGAGCATAGGTCATTCTTACTGGAAGCTTTCCTTTTCTCTCCTTATAATCCAGAAGTGATGGTAGGCATCTGGCAGTAAACTTGGATACAGAATTCAATGAGATATCCAGCAGTCTATGCTTGATATAAGGATTGCCGAATCTTTCAAATACTGCGTCCGCAAATGCTTTCAGCTCCTCATCTGGAAGGTCGATAGTTGGAATGATCTCTTCAAAGATCAGTGATTTGAGATAATCATTATAATGTGCATCGTCTATGAACTGACCCACATAATCAAATCCTGAAAGATAAGCGGATAGAACCGTTGACGTATGAGCACCATTAAGGATTCTTACCTTTCTCTTCTTATAGGGACGTACGTCATCTGTCCAGATCACATTGGCACTGGTCTTCTGGATCGGGAAAATTTCCGCATACTTCTTATCTGCTTCGATAACCCAGAGGTTAAAGACTTCAGACGTGACCATAAGATTATCTTCATATCCGAATTTTTCGCTGTATGCCGCTACTTCATCTCTAGGGTATCCAGTGACGATACGGTCTACAAGTGTGTTCGCAAAGGTGCAGGATTCATCCATCCAAGTAGTGAACGCAGGCTCCAGATTCCATTCTGATGCATACTGCTTTACAATTCTTTCAAGTTCCGGTCCATTGTTGTCTATGAGTTCAACCGGAAGAAGAAGAAGCCCCATGTCCTTATTTCCTTCGAAGTGATTAAATCTGTGATAAAGGAATTTGCAGATCTTTGCAGGAAATGCTTCTGGAAGCTTGTCTTCCAGTTTGTCACCTTCCACATAGCTAATCCCAGCTTCTGTAGTATTAGACACGATGACCTTGAGGTCTTCGCTTTCAGCCAAGGCCATATAGCTTTCATAATCCACAAAAGGATTGATTCCGCGTGATACGGAAGTGATGGCTTTGACCTTCTCGGTCTTTACGCCGTTTTCCAGTCCTCTCATGATGAGTGTATACATGCCATTCTGATCATTGATCATATCGACCATCCCACGCTCAATAGGCTGAACAAGGACAACACTTCCATCAAAGTGACCTTCGTCATTGGCTTCGTCGACCATCCAGTCCACAAAGGCTCTTAGGAAGTTACCTTCTCCGAACTGAAGCACCTTTTCCTTCAGATGGCCGTTTTTCTTTTCAAGTGTATCTTTGATATTTTTCATTATATTTCCTCCTTAGGCATTTAGCCTGTTCATTTGTTGAATTTACCTGGTCTGATGTTTCATTTCTATTTCAATTCTTTACTTTTCTTTACTATTAATAAGTCTATCTCTTCGCGCTCCATCTGACGCAGTAAAAAGTATGAATAAATCACGAATTTTACGGCTTCTGAAGTGTTTCATCAAAAAGTGTATGCAAAATGAGGTATAATTAAATTGTATCAACTTCAGTTTGAAATCTAATTTTCAGACAATCAATGAGGAGGCTTATTTTATGTACAAACAACTGATTAAAGATCTTAAAGGGGACTCCCTTAAACCTTCCTATGAAGGCATAACGGTCTATACAGACTCACTTTCCAGTTACCTGGGAACAAAAGTGGTCATGTTCAGGCAAGGTGCTCAGAAGTTTCTTGTGGCTGTAGGTCAAGGCGAACTTTATGAAGCACTGACAGGATTTGAAAATAATGGCTTTAAGCTGGCTTTTCCTACCCATGAGAATAGGCTCGTTCTGAACCAGTTCTTTCCTTATACCGCGCCAGTGGCAAACACCGAACATAAAACTTCCGTGGGACTTGGCGACAGGCTAGGCCTTGCTACCCCTGGACACATAAGAGCGGTAAAAGACACGGATATCTTCCCGATCTTTGCACAGCAGAGTGTCCGAGAGCTTGATATGACCCACAGAAAATATGAGGATGTCATCGATGCGGCAGCCTATGCAGTCTTCCAGGAAGGCTACAAAAACGGCTATGGTGCAGATGGTGACCATCTGAAAAACAAAGAGGATATCCTGAAAGAACTTGATCTTGGTGCAACCATGATCACACTGGACTCTTCTGAGAAAATCGATAACTCTATACTGGAACTCAGTGATGAAGAGCTTCTTACAAAGTATGAAGTACTGGATTCGTCCATCCGTTCCTATTATGAAGAGAAGTATCTGGACAAGGATGTGATGATTGAAGGCTTAAGCCTCATGATCAATAAAACACAGCTCATGAGAGACGTATTGACCTACTATGCAGCTATAGACTTCATCAAAGAAGTCTATGAAGAGATCATTGTAACCTACAAGCTGCCGCTGGATTTTGAAATTTCCATTGATGAGACGTCGACACCTACAAATCCGATTTCTCATTATATCATCGCACAGGAGCTTAAAGACAGAAACATTGTCATATCCACCATGGCGCCTCGATTCATTGGTGAGTTCCAGAAAGGAATCGACTATATAGGTGACCTTGAGATGTTCACGCAGGATATCAGAGCCCATGTGGCCATTGCAGAGCATTTCGGTTACAGGATCAGTGTGCATTCCGGTAGTGACAAGTTCTCCATCTTCCCCATCGTTGCGAAAGAGACCCACGGAAAGTTCCATGTAAAAACTGCAGGAACCAACTGGCTGGAAGCCATTGAAGTCATTGCAGAAAATGAACCCGCGCTCTACCGTGAAATCCATGCCCATGCACTGAACAAGTTCAGTGATGCCACAGCTCTTTATCATGTGACCACAAACCTTAAGAACATTCCATCTCTTCATGATGTGGATGATGAAAAGCTTCCATCTTATCTTAGAAATGATGATGCAAGGCAGCTTCTTCATATCACCTATGGCTACATCCTGAGAGACCAGGACGAAAACGGAAATTTCCTTTTAAGAGAGCGCTTCTTTGAAGCACTGGATGATCATAGCGAAGCTTATACAAAGCATCTTGATGAACACATCAGTAAACACCTGGCGCTTCTGAATCTGAAATAAACCATTTTTTGATAGAAAGCAGCACCTGCATTTGATGCAGAGGCTGCTTTATTTCTTTTACTCTAATGTCTCCCTAGAAGTCCATGCAAAGCTACATTGATAAATAGAAAATGAAGTCGCTTTCTCACCATGCAAGTACACGACTTCATCCTATATAGAATTTTATTGTTTAAGATGTGAAACCACGTAGGCATAGAGGGCATCCCGATCTTTTCCAAGAACCTTATTATTTAGAATGTAACCTCTGGTTGCAGAGGAATAAATGATCAGCATCGTCTGATGCTTTGTGATTCCTTTCATCTTTTTCCATCTGATTGTGGATTTTTCCGTTCCTGACTTCACATGGACACCTATCTCATCAAAGCCGATCTCCATATCTTTTTGCATTCCACTCACCTGTTTATCTGCTCTTCTATAAATCAGAAGAGGCTGAATCACAGTGAACAGCGAAAGTCCTAAAAAGAGAAGTGCTCTTAAATACCAGTTCATCTCTGACCAGTATTTAACAGTCAGAAGAATCATGGCTGCTGTGAATATGACATTGACAAGTCCAACCATGGATTTGTAGATGCCATACATCGAAAGCTGCCATAAATCAGAGGCCTTGTTTTTAAAGGTGAATTGATACTCCATAGCGCTCCTTATTTAGCAAACAGGGACGGCAGCCATAAGCTGATTGCCGGAATAAAGGTGATCAGCATAAGCGTAACAAGCATTGCTAAATAGAATGGCATTGTCGCTTTGACAATCTTTTCCATGGGCTGTTTACTCACCGCCGAGCCGATAAACAGTACCGCTCCTACTGGTGGAGTAAGAAGACCAATACCACAGTTCAGGATCACCATAATACCGAACTGAATAGGTGAAAGTCCAATGGATACAGCAATAGGAAGAAGGATTGGTGTTGCAATCAGTATGATTGGTGCCATATCCATGATCATACCCAGTACTAGAAGTATAACGTTCAGAAGCAGTGCGATGATGATTGGATTATCTGTCACACCGATGATTGCATTGGCTGCCATGGTCGGTACTTTAAGTCTTGTGAGCATAAACCCAAAAATACTGGAAGTGGAAATGAGGATCATGACGATGGCTAAAGTATTTACACAGTCGCCAAGGGCATTCCATACACCTTTCATGTCCAGACCCTTATAGATGAATACACTGACGAAAAGGCTGTAGATAACAGCGATTGCGGCAGATTCAGTTGCAGTGAATACACCACCGACAACACCGAATACAACGATGATGACAGCTGCCAGTGCCCAGAAGGATGTTAAAAGCTGCTTGATCATCCCTGTGATCGTGAATTTATCACCCTTTGGATAATTTCGTTTCACGGAGATGATATAGGACATAATCATCAGGGAAACAGCTAGAATCGCTCCAGGCAGATATCCTGCCAGGAAAAGACTTCCTACAGAAATACCGCCGGCAGTGGTTGCATAGATAACCATATTATGACTTGGCGGAACCAGAAGTCCTTCTACTGAAGATGTGATGGTTACCGCTGTTGAAAAGTCTGCATCATATCCTTCGTCTACCATCATTGGAATCAGAATGCTTCCTAGTGAAGCAGTATCTGCAGCTGCAGAGCCTGAAATTCCACCGAAAAAGTAAGACGCTACGATATTAACCATGGCAAGTCCGCCACGCATCCAACCTACAAAAGAGTTCGCCAAAGCGATCAGTTTATCCGAGATTCCCCCGGAACCCATGATTACGCCCATGGTGATGAAAAACGGTACAGCCATCAAGCTGAAGGAACTGATTCCTTTAACCATCTGCTGCGCAATGGTAGTAAGTGGAAGACCTTCGTACATAAGTGTAAGCATGGAGGAGATGGCCACTGCGTAAGCAATGGGGAATCGAAGCATGATCATGATGAAAAAGCTTCCAAGTAGAATTAAAATTGCCATATTCTGTTCACTCATCTACTTCGCCTCCTTTGCAATGAAGAATCTCTTTGTGTGATTATAAATGGATTCTATAAGGAATAATATCATAGCAGCACCAGCCAGTGGAATCGGGAAATACATCCAGAATCGTGACACAGCTGGCATACTTACATAAGTTCCTCTAGAGCCAATCTGTATTGCATATTTCCAGCCTACAACAAGCATAACAACAGCCAATGCAAAAACAGCCAGATCTGCAATAATATCTAAAACAACAATTAATTTCTCAGGTAAATACTTATCAAATGCAGTCATACGAATATGAGAGTTTGTTCTTATAGCAAGCGCTGCTGCCAGTACAGCCATATAGGACATGGCGGATAATACAACTTCTTCACTCCAGGCCGGATCCGGGATAAATTCAACATAACGCCCAGTAACAGCCATGGTTGTGATCAGTATATCTATAACTAATAAGATCTTGCAGAGAAAAAGCACAATGCTATAAATTTTATCATAAAATGGTTTGATCTTATCGAATTTTTCAAAAAAACTTGGCATACCTTACCTCCTTAAAAATAGGATTTATGAGAGGGATTTCATTTGTTTCCATAAAACAAATGAAAGAAGCGCATAAGCTCCATAAATAACTAATGCTCTTCTTGAAGAAAATAGTAGGACACAAAGGATGTGCTCCTTTGTGTCCTACATCATCCTAAACTTTATGTTTAATTAACTAGAACCAATTACTGCATGTCAAGTATCTGCTGGTAAAGATCTTCAAATCCTACTGTTTCAGCTGCTACTACATCCTTAACAGCTGCCTGCCAAGGTGCTGGATCAGTAACTTCTACGATATTGATTCCATCATCTTTAAGTGCCTGAAGAACTTCATTTTCAGCTTCTTCAGAAATTTCTCTGTTAAACTGTGATGCATATTTTCCAGCTTCCATCAGGATATCCTGCTGTTCTTCTGTCAGGCTGTCCCATGCTTCGTTAGTGATGATAACCTGGATTGCGCCAAGTGTATGACCATCAAGAATCATGTTAGGAGCAACTTCCTGGAATGCATTGGATTTGTAGTTCGCGATTGGCTGCTCTGCTCCGTCTACAACACCTGTCTGTAGAGCTGAGTATAGTTCACCAAAGGATACTACTGTAGGTGATGCACCAAGTCCGTTAACCATACCGTTCATAACAGGGTCATTGGACACTCTCAGTTTCATACCAGCAAGATCTTCAATTGAATTTACTGGATCCACTGTGAAGAAATGACGGAAACCTTCTTCTCCATAGAATAGTCCTCTTACGCCTGTTCCATTTTCAAATGGTTCAAGAAGGAAGTCTGGAGCTAAATCAGAAGTAGCAAAGTTCCAGAAATGTTCTCTGCTTACAAATGTGTAAGGAATGGAAAGAAGCTTAGACTTTTCTCCGCCGTATGATGTTAACGCAAACGCTGAGATACGTGACATATCGATTGTTCCGCCACCACCAAGCATTGTGTCTAGTACGTCATTTTCGGATCCAAGAACACCTGAAGCCTGAATGTCGATAGTGATTTTTCCACCGGAAAGTTCTTCAACCTTTTCTTTGAATGCTGTGTCAGTCTGTCCAACGATAGTGTCCAGTGGGTTAACTTCAGCATAAACTAAAGTAACTTCAGGCATATCACTGGATGGCTCTTCTGCAGGTTCTTCTTCACCTTCAGCTGGAGTTTCTGCTGGAGTCTCTGCTGGAGTTTCCTCAGGAGTCTCTGGTGATGTAAGTCCGCATCCTGCAAAGAAAGCGACTAGTACGAGGCTTGATAATGTTGCTAGAATTTTTTTCTTGTTCATTTTGTCCCCCTATAATTTTATATTTTTAATTGGTAACAATAATTGGTCCGCTTTCAGAAGATTGGTCTTCAGAAAACAGTCTATGATTTTGTTCTATGATGTCAAGCACCACCACCCTAAATATGGTTTAATTTATAAAAACAGTTCTAATTCATTCAGATGTATTCTATCCAATCCCGAAGCCTCTTCATATAGAAACTTATTGCTATACGAAGTAATCAGGATGATCTTTACGTATGAGCTCTTCATCCACCTTGTATCTGGATAAGTGTTTCGTCATCAGATCCGATGCTTCTTTCTTATCTCTTCTTCTGATGGCTGAAAGAATATCTTTATGATCATCTAACAGCTCTTTGACTTCTTTATCTGTATGAAGCCTCAAGAGCCTTACACGATCAAAGTGGATCATCATGCTGTCCATCAGGTGGTAAACCTGCATCTTGTTTGCTATGACAAAGAGTTTTTCATGGAAATCATTATCCATCTGGAAAAACTTGCCAGAGGAATCAGAATCCACATAAAACTGCTGAAGACTGATGTTGTGTTCCAGTTCATGAAGGTCCTCTTCTGTTGCCAGATCGCATACCAGTTCAACAACTGCATTTTCAAGAGTCAATCTCATGAATCTTGCTTCATCAACTAAGCTGTAGTCAATTTTAGAAATATAACTTCCCTTCTGAGGAAAGATATCTACAATCTGACTTTTGCTAAGCTCGATGAGCGCTTCTCGTGTGGGTGTTCTTGATATCCCCATTTCATCTGCCAGTTCTTTCTCGCTGACCATACTGCCAGGAACAAGCTTCAGCATGACGATGTTTTTCCTTAAAGTGCGAAAGGCATAATCACGGGCTGTTTCTTTACTTCGCCTTGCTGTAACTTCCATCGGATATCTCCTTTCGATTTATTTATATCGTTCTTTCATTTTTACGATTGCTTCTTCAAGACCTAGGATGTAATTTGCACCAAGAGCTCTGTCATAGAGTCCATAGCCAGGTCTGGCTTTTTCACCCCATATCATTCTGCCGTGGTCTGGTCTTACATATCCTGTAAATCCTACTTCATCATAAGCTTTCATGACTTCAAAAATATCGATGTCTCCACAACTGGATAAATGAGCGGATTCATCAAAATCTTTTTCATTCAGATGCTTCACATTCCTGATGTGTGCGAAATGGATTCTTCCCTGTGCACCGAATTCTCTGATCATCTCTGGAAGATCGTTCGTAAGATCTGATCCAAGACTTCCTGTGCAGAAAGTCAGTCCATTATATGGACTCTCATTCAGTGCAAGAAACTTTCTGATGTTTTCTCTGTTCGTGATGACCTTTGGCAGGCCATAAAGTGGCCAAGGCGGATCATCCGGGTGAATCGCCATTTTGATATCATACTTTTCAGCATAGGGTATGATCTGATCCAGGAAATACTTCATATTCTCCCAGTAGGTTTCTGTAGACATATCCTGATAAAAATCGATATCCTCTGCCATGGCATCCAGTCTTTCTGGCTCCCATCCTGGTAAAGAATAGCCTCTGGCCTTCTTTGCCATAACATCAGCCATAACCTTGGGATTCATTTCAAGAACCTCATCATGACGATAAGCCATGACCTGACTTCCATCACCCAGTTCCAGCGATAAATCACTTCTTGCCCAGTCCATCACCGGCATGAAGTTATAGCAAAGACATTTCACACCCACTTTGGAAAGATTTTCCAAGGTACTGATGTAATTTTTTATGTATCCGTCTCGTGTAGGAAGTCCTTTTTTGATATCCTCATGGATATTCACACTTTCAATGACCTCCATCTCAAGACCGGCATCAGTGATTTCCTTCTTTAACGCTTCCAGGGTCTCAAGTGGCCAGACATCTCCTACAGGAATCTTCGGTAGGCATGTAGCCACTCCAGTAACCCCCGGGATCTGCCTGATTTCCTGAAGGCTTACACTGTCGTCTCCGAAAGGAAACCATCTCAAAATCATTTTCATCTGATCACCTCAACTTTCAAATAGTTTTTAAAGTTATGATCATATCAACAAGCTTTTTTTCTTCTAGTGATTGTCATAGTCTGCGCACCACTTATCACTAAAGCTCTTTTTACTCAAGGGCATTCTATTTATAGAATGGTACCCTTTACAATCATCTCTATTTATATTTTAACACTGGTATACTAGTAGGTCAATCATTAAACAAGAAAAAACAGGCCTTATTTTTACGAATAATACATTTATATTTTAAGGTTCATTTAAGGTGTCGTTATCCTACCTACATATGCTGTACGATAGTTATATCAATGCTTCTATCAGTCAGTCAATTTATTCACTCCTTAATATATCTGATTTAATCATCTTTTTTTCTGTATTATTATAAAGTTTGTAAACTAAATATGAATTCTCTCTCCCCTGCTGCATCTTAGAGTAAAACCTCTGTAAAGGTTTACGCTCAGTCTTTCACGCTGTATCACTTTTTCG
Organism: uncultured Proteiniclasticum sp.; assembly: GCA_964643785.1. Classification (GTDB taxonomy): domain Bacteria; phylum Bacillota; class Clostridia; order Clostridiales; family Clostridiaceae; genus Proteiniclasticum. The sequence goes on along the minus strand of CAZXUT010000036.1, from coordinate 7,939 downwards.
ACTTATTATATAATTCACAAGTTCAGTGATATCATTTTTGTTGCGAAACTGATAATTTTTCAACTTGTGTCAGCGACATGTTACGACAGAGACAAGATACTCTTTTTTAAAAAAAGAAAAAAAGAAGTGAGATGAAAATTCTATTTCCATCTCACTTCAGTCTAGCCTTATTATAATGCTCTATTCTTCTTTTTTAAGGAAAAACCTTACATATTGAAGTATTTCTCTGCATTCAGATAAGAGATTTCCTTCACCATGGTTCCAAGCAGCTTGTAATCCTCTGGTGCTTCTCCTTCTTCTACCCATTTTCCGATGAGATTACAAAGGATTCTTCTGAAGTAATCATGTCGTGGATAGGAAATGAAGGATCTGGAATCTGTCAGCATACCCACAAACTTTCTTAGAAGAGAAAGATTCGCAAGAGATATCATCTGCTTCTCCATGCCGTCCTTCTGATCATTGAACCACCAGCCTGAACCAAACTGAATCTTCATGACTCCATCTGTTTCTCCCTGGAAGTTTCCAATCATGGTACCAATGACATCATTGTCTCTTCCATTCAAGTTGTACAGTATGGTTTTTGGAAGATTGTCTTCTTTGTCCAGTGTATTCATAAGTTTTGCCAGAGGGACAGCAACCAGTTCATCATTGATGGAGTCAAATCCGATATCTGCACCCATTTTGTTGAACATTCTGGTGTTGTTGTTTCTCAAAGCACCGATGTGGTACTGCTGAGCCCAGCCTCTTTTCTTATACATTTTTCCAAGCTCTACAAGGATAAAGGTCTTGTACTTCGAAGTATCCTCACTGGATATTTCATTTCCTGAAAGTGCAGAAGTTATGATGGCTTCCACTTCTTCCTTTGAAGCTTCTGCAAAGAACACCGTATCCAGAGCGTGGTCTGAAAGTCTTGCTCCATGTTCGTGGAAGAAGTCTACTCTCTTTTCTACTGCTTTGATCAAAGCATCAGCATCCTTCACAACAAATCCTACAAGATCCCCAAGAGCCTTGATATATTCAGCATAGCCTTCTTTATCGATATTAAGTAGCTTGTCGGGTCTTAGTGCTGGAAGCACCTTTGTCTTAAAAGTCTCGTCCGCTGCAATTGCATCATGATACTCCAGAGTATCAATAAGGTCATCTGTGGTGCAAATCACATTCACGTTTGATTTTGTGATGAGATTTCTGACAGTAAAGTCCTCTCCAGCGATGACTTTATTGGCTTTATCCCAGATCATCTTCGCATTTTCTTTGCTTATTGTGTCTTCAATACCAAAGTACATCTTAAGCTCAAGATGAGACCAGTGATATAGAGGATTTCCTATAGTATAAGAGATGGTTTCACAGAAAGCTTCAAACTTTTCATAGTCGGACTTTGACCCTGTGATGTACTCTTCACTGAAACCCATGCTTCTCATCGCTCTCCACTTATAGTGGTCTCCACCCAGCCAGATGTCAGTGATATTTCTGAATCTTGCATCCTCAGCAATCAGCTTCGGATTAAGATGACAGTGATAGTCATAGATTGGCATATCCTTTGCGTACTCTTCGTAAAGTTTCTTACCTACTTTATTCTTTAACATGAAATCGTCATTTATTATACTCATTATTACCATCCTTTCTTATTTCAGTGATGCGCTTATGTTACTATCATAGTCTAAATTTCAAAAACTGAAAAGTGCCTTTTGAGAACTTTCTCATAAATGTTCCATGTTAGTATACTAGTGGACATGGCGAATGATTGAGTTTAATTCATGTCAGATAACATTTTTTTCGCTATAAGTGCTCCACTGATTTCATTGATTTACATTGGTTCATCCTGGTCAAGCTGATTGAACTTGAACCTTTCTACATGCAAACAGGCCCGGGAATCCCCAGACCTGTTTTTCATATGATTAATAATTGATATTTTCTTCCACTAGAATGATTTTTGCATCGTTTGGAATCAGATCCAGCAAATCAAGATATACATCATGAACCTTTCCGATGACATTGACACGCGTATCCGCTTTGAAATCCCGTCTTAGAATCTGCACTTCTCCGGAATACCTTTTGTATTTTTCGTTATCTAAAGTGATGCTCCCTCTGTCACGCTTCATCGTATTGTATTCTTTGATGATTTCTCCAGGTGTAGCATATTCTCTTGATTCCTGTATTCTGATGATTTCTTTAGGAGAGTCTATTCTCACTGTATATACCTGTTCTAGAATGTTTTTCTTCATTTCAAGACTTACTGGGATGGTGTACAATGCTTCTTCTATTAAAACTCTTATATATCTTGCTTCTTCTTCAGAAAGCATTCCATCTCCTACAAATATCTCCTGCACCTCGTACTTATTCTTCATTTCCACAAAGGCGAGATACGGCAAAATATTCCTATGCTTTTCCAGTGTCGGTAAGCCTTCATAGATCGGTCCGCGAAGGTTTTCTTTTCCGGGTATAAAAGCCATAACGCTGATCTCGTAATTAAAAAGCATTCTGTTTCTTTCCATGAACTGCTCTTCATCAATCCCTGTTTCAGGCCTCGGATAGAAGTTATGCATGGCATAGAACTTATATCCTGTCTCCTGTAAGAATTTCGCCTGTTTCTCTGTGATGGTAGAAGCATTGAGACAAATAGGTGTATCTTTCGCTGCTTCGAGCATCTCATCTTCTGTAAATCCATAGTCTATTCGAAGTATATCGATACCAAGTCTTGAAGCAAGCGTACTTAAACTCTCTTCCTTGAAAATCTCAAGGGTTCTTTTTGATACATCCGCAATAACTTTATATCCAGTAGACTTCAGAAATCCCATCATATTCTCTACTTGTGTCACATAGCCACTATTCATCTCTTCCATAATATGTAGAGATGTAAAAACAGCACTCCCCTCCAAATAGAGGGAGGAGAGCTGTTTTTTGTTTTCTGACCAAGTTGATGGATATACAGAATAACCGAGGCTGCTAAATTGCTGCGACATCCTTATCCTTGATTATAAAGTATGTGATGATAAATCCTGCTATGTAGGCTATCACTAATCCAAAGAAGAAGTTCAGCATGCTTTCAGGCTTCATGATCGGAATTGCAACCAATCCTGAAGGACCCCATGCATTTGCAAGTACCTTCGTGAGCATAACGAATGCTCCACCGAAACCTGCTCCTAGACCAGCTGTGATAAACGGCTTGAATAGTGGTAAAGTAACACCATAAATCAGTGGTTCTCCTACTCCAAGGAATCCAGCTGGAAGTGCACCAGTGATGACTTTCATCATTCTTCTGTTGTTCACTCTCTTTGCAATGATATAGATGGCAATAGCTGCACCGACCTGACCTGCACCAGCCATAGCCAGTACTGGGAATAGTGATACTCCACCCATGACTTCAAGCTGGATTGCATAGATTGGAATCAGTCCATGATGCAGTCCAAGAAGTACCATTGGAAGGAATAGTGCCGCAAGCAGATATCCGCTTATTACACTGACTACTGGATTTGGTGAGTTGATGATCACGCTTAATCCCTGTACAAGAAGATCAGAGATAAATCCTGTTGCAGGCATGATGACAAATACAAATACAATTGATGTAATCAGTAAGCTTAAGAATGGAGTAAGAATAAGGTCCAGTACATCAGGAACACTCTTTCTTATAAACTTCTCAACCTTACTTAGTATCCATACACCTAATATAACACCGATAATTCCGCCCTTACCTGTTGTAAGTATAGAGTTTAGTGGTGTTTCAGCATCATAAAGTCCGAATGCTGTGGAAATGGCTACGATGTTTGCACCGATGGAAACGGCACCGATCATTCCACCTAAGCCTTCAGTTGCACCAAACTGCTTAGCAGCATTGATACCTGTATAAATAGCAAAGTATCCTAAGAACGCACTACCTAGTAGTCCAAACAGAAGCTGTGTAATTGTCCAGAATCCTTCACCTGGAAGAACACCCTGTCCTTGAAGCGTTCCGATAAGACTTGCGAATCCATTAAACAGACCCGCTGCGATGATTGCTGGAATAAGTGGTATGAAAATATCTGCAATGGTTTTGATTGCAGCCTTAAACGGGCTCTGTTTCTGCATGTTCTTCATGCTTTCCTTATTTTCTTTCCAGTCCAGATCTGATGCATCTCTTGGAAGACCAAGATCATCTGCACAGATATCCATGACTTTCTTTACCTTACCAGGTCCAAGAACGATCTGGAAAGTGTTTCCATCTTCTACAAGTCCAAGAACACCTTCAGTGGCTTTGATTTCCTGTACCTTGACCTTAGATGTATCTTTTACGGTAAGTCTTAATCTTGTCATGCAGTTTGCCGCTTTAATGACATTGGACTTACCGCCTACAAGCTCAACCAGTTTAATTGCCAGTTCTTTATTATTCATGATTTACCTCCAGTTTATTATGATCTATTTTAATGTTTTTCTGATATGACCTTTGGCTTTTTCAAGTTCTTTCTCAGCTTCTTCCACTGAAGTTTTAAGTAGGATAGATGTGATGGCTAGTTTTACACTGCCTTCTGCTTCATCGATGGTCTTTCTGGCTATTTCGCGTTCACAATCTGTTGCTGCCATAACGATATTTTCCGCTCTGGTTTTCAGCTTCTCATTTGACTGCATAACATCCACCATCAGATTTTCATAGACTTTACCTGTTCCTACCATAGACCCCGTGGAAATCATATTCAGAATCAATTTTTGTGCTGTACCTGCTTTCAGTCTTGTGGATCCTGTCAAAACTTCAGGTCCTGTTACAGGTTCAATGGCTATATCTGCTTCCTTTGACATTTCGGAATCTTTGTTACATGCAATAATAGCAGTTTTTACACCGATACTTCGAGCATATCGTAGTGCGTGAATCACGTAAGGCGTTCTGCCACTGGCAGCAATGCCGATCACAACGTCTTTTTCATTCAAACCGAGGTTTTTAAGATCTTCAGTTCCTAAAGTTTTAGAATCTTCGGCACCTTCTACTGCCCTCACAAAAGCTTTTTCTCCGCCTGCGATGAGTCCAATAACCACATCTGGGGAAACACCAAAGGTTGGAGGACATTCTACTGCATCGAGCACGCCCAGTCTTCCACTTGTTCCAGCGCCCATGTAGATGATTCTTCCCCCACTTTTTAAAGCTTCCGTGGTCCACTCGATTACATTTGCCACTTCAGGCAGTACTTTGTTTACTGCTTCAATAACTTTACTGTCCTCTTTGTTCATAGTCTCCACAAATTCGAGAGTGCTCATCTGGTCCAGGTTCATGGTATCAGGGTTTCTTTTTTCTGTAGTCAGTTTTGTTAAATCTATCAACTTATTTCCTCCCGTTCTCGGTTTTTTCTTTTGGTTCTAAATCAGCTTGCTGATAAGGTTTATCGATATGTGTTCTCTGAAACTGTTCCAGATTCTGTTCGTATTCCTTATTCACATAAGCTGTATAAAGTATATCTATAATATTAAGCTGTGCTATTCTTGATGACATTGCTCCAGATCGGAACATGAATTCCGTTGCCGCCACACTCAAATTATAATCTGCAATAATTGCTAAAGGGTTTTCTTCAAATCTTGTGATTGCGATCACAGGTGCTCCCTTTTCCTTCGCCGCCGAAACACATCTTAAAACTTCTTCTGTCATACCGGAATAACTTATAGCAATGGCTACATCATTTTTTGTCATATTTCTAGCCTGAAGAAGCTGAGCATGCCAGTCTTCACTTATTATACTTGGCTTATTGATTCTTAAAAACTTCAGATATGCATCTTTAGCTACCAGCAATGACGAACCCATGCCAAACAGGCAAATAGTTTTCGCGTTCATGATAAGATCGACGCATTCTCGAAGTACTTCCAAATCCAGAAGCTTTCTTGTATCCTCCAGAGAAACAATATTTTTATAAGTTACTTTATCTACCAGTTCTTCCAGCGAATCTTCCTTCGTTATTTCTTTGTTTTTTTCATCATAACTTGATTTTCTGAGAGCCAGCTCGTAGACAAGTGATTTATTCAGGTCTCTGTAACCATCAAATCCTAATTTTCTACATAGTCGTATAATGGTTGATGCAGACGAATAGGTGAGTTCTGCCAGTTCATGGATACTCAGTGAAGAGACTTCATCAGGACTTTTTAAAAGATAACTGACGATACTTTTCTCTGCCCCACTGGCTTTTCCAGTATATTCCTGAAGTCGGACCAATACACTTTTCATAGATTTCTCCTAACATGTCAGGGCTTGCGCGCTTAGAAACTTTCCTGCTAATGATGCAGTAATCCTTTCCATCTGATTTCAGTATATTCCTATGAAACTAAATTGTAAACAAATCTGATTTCAATGAAACAAAGTTTCATTGGTTGACTCTTTTTTTATGTAAACGATATGATTGATGATAGCTAATACTTATTATCAGTAACATAATCTTTCTATTATGTCATTATAATAATATAACATATCAATATATCTAAACTCACCACATCCTGATATATCTTTATTAATCCAAGTGCTTTCTTGTTTTATTATTTCCAGTGAACTTCAGCTCACTCCTAACATATGTTTATTGATTATAAAAGACTACACAACTTTCATCACAAAAGTGTGTAGTCTTCATTGGTATATGCTTTTGTCAAACAAGTTGATTTGTCCTATTTGGCATGCTGCTCCATAGTCCACTTGGAAATCATGAGACTGTCTAGTTCACTGGCCATATCGATCACTTCTTCAAATGTTTTATCGTCTAAAATCATCAATGACAAATCCTGGTTTCACTACTGATTCTCGCCGTTCTCTTTTATGGTGATGGTTTTACCCTCATCAAAAGATTCTTCACAGGCAAACACGGCTCTCATAGCAGATAAGATCACCTCTCCTGAAAGAATGGTTTCTTTCTCGCCTGTGATTCCTTCAATGAATATATCCATGACACCTGAGCCACTCTGATTCTCATTTGTCTGAATTTCACCTACGTCAAATGTGAGAATTTCCTGATCTTTCTTTACTATTTTCAGAGGATATCCGGGATCATCATAGATGTAGAGTATTCCTTCGGTTCCATAGATCCTAGTGCTGTTGTCCTCCGGACCGTAATAGGTCCATGAAACTGTCATGGTTCCAAATGCCCCACCACTTAATCTGAAAAGGCATATTGCATTGTCATCCACCGTAATGAGATTTCCTTTGGAACCTTTTTTATCTAGTGTACCGAGCATGGCACTGACTTCCACCACTTTCTGCCCTGTAAGATATTCGATGAGATCGGTCTTATGAATACCAAGGTCTGCCATGGCACCCATTCCTGCTGCATCTTCATAGAAAAACCATACATCTTTTCCAGGACTTGAACTCCACTCTTCAGGACCCCCGTGTCCGAAGGTAGTTCTGAAGGTAAGTACCTTTCCGATTGCGCCTTCTTCTATCAGCTCCTTCGCTTTCTGATGCGCTATATTAAGTCTCTGGTTATGTGCGATATTAAGAACCTTCTTTTCTTCTTTCGCTGTCTTCACCATGAGTTCGCTTTCTTCCAGCGTCATGGCCATGGGCTTTTCACAAAGGACATGCTTTCCTTTCTTTAAGGCCTCAATGGTCACATCCGCATGAAGAATATTAGCCACACTGACTACAACGGCATCAATGCTTTCATCCTCAAGAAGCTCCTGATAGGTATCATAGACTTTCCCCCCATATTTCTTCGCCATATCTTCCGCTTTCGCTTTTGTACGGTTGAAATACCCTCCAATAATCACGTCTTCTCTTCTGTCTGCTTCTGGAATATGTCTCACCTGAGCAATCTTGCCACAGCCGATGAATCCCACTCTGATTTTTTCCATAATTATTATCGCTCCTTTAAACAGATTTGATTCAGTATTTTATTGCTTTCTTTTCTTTTCTTTTCTAGGTCTTCGCTGTTTTAAATGGTAAGTTAGCATCCTTTTAGTAAACTGATATACTTAATACAAAAACCAAAGGTGGTTGTTTGTA
>CAZXUT010000035.1:0-35585 GCA_964643785.1 uncultured Proteiniclasticum sp. | reverse complement strand
TATTTACTATACTATTTTCAGTTGTGACTGACAACTATCCTAACACATAGGGGTTTCGCTTTTGTGCTAGTCTTCTTTCTTCCTACTAGAAGATTGTCGTAAAAATATATAGCATTATCAGCAACAAAATACTTTTCCTCATCAAGTGCATTCAATACTTTCAATAAGTACTTATACTTATTTGGTGCATTGTCCATATGAGGTTTTGCGAATTCTAAAAGCTCATGTAGCGAGTACTCTGCCTTCCCATGTTCGGTTTTCTCTAAGTACAAGTTCCATATTGCATCGTGCCTCTCAAAGGATTTCCCATTGAATTCTACAATGTTTTTAATGAGGCCATCTTTGTAGTTGCTGATCACAATACAGATATCTTGAGGCTTTAAATTTTTTAGAGCATTGAGGTCATTCTCCAAAACAACAATGAATTTCCTCTGACTGATTTCAAAATCTATTGACTCAATATCAGGACAATTATCCTCTTGCTGAATTTCAAAGAAACCCAATCCTTTAGTAGATTTCACTGCTTTGTTCCATAAGTTCATATCTGGTATAAAGTACTTGCAGCAGGCAATATTTCCGACGTAGGTTAGGTCTTTAGAATAAGTTATGATTCTATCAAAGTGTGCAATAATATTGCTCTCATCCTCAATAAACTCACTGCACCTCAGTAGTTTTCCAATATAACTTCCATGACTAGGCAGCACATAATCTCCAATTTTCAGATCACTAAATACACCTTTATCACATATTTTATTAGCCTTGTATAGATCCTTGTCATACTGATCTTTTTCTGTGAACTTCCCGATAAATATTCTTTGCATATAATCTCCTTGATTTTTATTAATTGATCCTTTATAAAGTTCTACTTGCAAGATGCTGCCATTATTTTACCCATGATTATTTCCTTATTAGTATTAATGTCCTGCAGGATTCATAGTTCTCTTCTGCATTAAACTCAATAGAGTGACATTAGGCATCCTCTGATATTCTAAAGACTCTAGTCAATCCCAAAACATCATAGCAGTACTGTCTTGATATAATCCATTCTTACCACATTTAGGACAAGGATATCTATTTAAATTAATTTTTTTAACTTTTGATCCGTCTAAAACTTGTACTTCATATTTAATCTGCTTTAAATTTATCTTGCATTTAGGGCACTTATATTCAACTTCAAAAGTGTAATCATCGAATTCTAAGCGAATAAAAAACCTTTCAAAAAACTCTCCGCACTTTTGACAATGGTAAATCTCATAACCGTAATCGCTGGCAAGTACTGTACCTTTATTATTGAATAGCTCTTCAATTTCATCAATGGTTTTTTTTGATTGTATTAGACGTGGGAGCATCGCAAATTCAGATTTCAAGTCCATTATATTCTGCGGACTAAACATCATCCCGATGCCTATTTTGAAACTTTTCCTGTAATTACATTCTTTACAGCATATGCCATAGGTACCCCCCATTGGACTTCCTCCTCTTCATAGTATGTTGTTTAGTTTTTATTTCATAGTGAATATCCTAATACCAAGACAACCTCAAATAGGTTTCTCAGTGAAGATGAATCCTCTAATAAATAATGATTAAGGTCCATCTTTTCCGGAAATTCAAAACTTGGATTTCAGACGGTCAACACACTATTCAATGTATCATTAAACTCCAAAAGCTATAGCAAGCTGACTCAATATAAATACTCGTTAAGTCTGTTTCAAGCGAATTATTATTACTTTATCAAGAGAAACATCACCAATATTACAATGTTCACTTCCCCTTACATAAGTCTTTAAGCCTAATGCATTGATAGTTCTATTTATATATTCAACAAGTAATGCAGTTCTTCTTTTATATCCGAAACTAGTAATTATAGTTCTAAGTTTTATTCTGCAATATTTTTTTCCTGGGGTTAACGATAGTTTAAGCTTTATGACTTTAAAATAACTTGCAATCACATCCTGTTCAAACTCCTGATCACTCAACAGGTACTTACTACCCATTTCCTTTAAAATTAAATTTATCTCATCAACACAATCAAGATTTCCATCCATTTTATTCATCTCATGCCTAAACAAATTAATAAACTGTTTCTTTTCAATTTTATATTTTGCAGCTAGTAAATCTTCGCGTCTTTCCCACAAAGAATCCAATATTTCATACTCTTCTTTGATAGGCAAATTTGCTTTTTTTATGTAGACTGCTACATCAAATGCTGTGCATAGATATTTCATTGTTTATCACCCTTCACTAAATTACAGGTTCTACAAAGCAACTGTAAATTATCTGGAACTGAAAGACCTCCCCACTTCATTGGCTTGATGTGATCAATATGAAATAATGCCTTCGTAGCAGATTTTTTACCACATATTGCACAATAATAATTCCCATCATTGTCAATTGCCTTTGAATAAACAACTTCTTTTAATTTTCGCGCATATTCCGGACACACTTTTTGTATCTCATAAATAGTTAACTCTTCGATTGGTCTGTCGATAAAAGTAGCATTTCTTCCTAGAGGGGTATACTGCTCAGGATTGAAAATTTTATCTATTTCAGTTTCTAACTGCCTTTTATAAAAATATTTATTTCCGAAGTAGATTCTGATAAGACCCGTCTCATCATCCCACAAGCTATTGATAAAATCTTCTTGATCTTTGCGCCTCATATTTTTATCTACTATTTCTTTGGCAACAAGTGATAAATCCACTTTTCTTCTATCAATCTCCTCTATTGGTACAAAGAGCGGTTCTGATTCCTTTTGCGCGAAAAATTTCATAAGATATTCTATGTCTTTTCTGCTATAAGGCGGTATCATATCTTCGTAAAAATAAGTCTTCTCACATACCTCACATATCTCATCCAAAGTAGTAGGCTCGATTGTCTCTTCTTCGACAGCATATTCTTTGAAAATATCGGGTAACGAAGAAATAAGCTCTTCATAAGCATTTTTCGTACTGTCATAGACTAATATCTGGTGGTTTCTCTCTAAGTGATTTTCATCAACAAATGAAAATATATACATTCCAATAGGGACTCTTTGTATAAAATCAATACTTTTCAATAATCTGGAATCGACTGTCTCATCGATAAGACGTGCAAACTCTTCAATTTTTGCAATTGAAATGATCCTGAAATTTCTCTTAATATAATTCAATGGTTCAGAAGCAGGATACTCACCTTCGTTTAATAGAGACTCTGGGTTAACCCATGCTATTTTATTATTCCAATCATCTACAAAACTCACTATATATGCCTTGGAAGTACCACCTGCTTTTTCCCCTCTTAAAGCTCTTCCAACCATCTGCGTCATCAGCACAGTAGATATTGTTGGACGCGTAAGAAATACAGTTTGAGTTTTTGGTAAATCGGTTCCCTCTGTAAGTATATTTACATTTATTAGAACATGAATATCTCCGTCTTTAAACGCCATAATTTGTCTTGCATTTTCTTCATTGGAAATATCTATCCCTACAAACTCAGCTTGGGTTCCAGATACAATCACTCCAGCTTTGAATTTCTTTTCAATTTCATATATATTTTTAATTTTTATTTTATTTTTCTCTCCATATTTTTCAAACAGACCCTTTAAAGCGAATGCATGAGTTCTGTTTAGTGCAAACACTAATGTTTGTCCATATGTCTTATAATTAGCAAAATATCTTTGGACAATGATGCTATTACGATTACTATTATTAGCGATTTCTTCCGCCATCTCTTCGGGAATAACATCCAAGAACTCAATGCTTTTCAATGCCTTCAATCCTAGCGAATCCCCAAAATCAATATTTGTTTCGCAACTCTCCGGAACTGGCTTAGAAAGAATACCTTTCTTCATCAGCGTTAATAAATCAATTTGATAAAGAATATCATCCGTGAAAATCTTACCAAGTAATCCTTTTTCTTTTTCAGATGTTCTGAACGGAGTTGCTGTCAATCCTAATAATTTCATATTTCTTGCACTATTCTTAACATAATCAATAATTCTTCTATATGATTTTGCAGTAGCATGATGAGCTTCATCAATAATTAAATAAACATCTTGATCTTTTAGCCACTTCCCAATCATATCGAAGTTATTGACAATACTGTCTTTACTCGCAATTAAAACATCGTCTTCTTGTTTGATGTGTATCGGCTTATCATGCATACCAGAAATGATTCTATACCTGAAATTTGTTTCGTTCATCATAACATCAGCATAGCAGTTATTCACAAATGAATCTGCCGCCTGCTCTAATAATAAATGTCTGTGAGCAATCCATAAAACCTTTTTCTTTTTATCAACAGCATTTTTAAGCAACCAATAAACTGCAGTAAGTGTTTTTCCTCCACCAGTAGGTAATACTAATATAGATTGAAAAGTTTCTCTCTTATCAATTTTGTTCAGTTCAGTCATTGCTTCTATTTGATGTTCGTGTAGTGTGATAGGATTTCTTCCGCTGATTACTTTAACTATTTGAGCGTTTTTGTTTGGAACCATCATTTTATTCATCCCTCCGATATCACATTTTCATTGTACAGAAGATGTATTGCAACTACATACAGTATAATTGGTGACCAGTATTTGGGATATTCTTAATGACCGTGAACTTTAATAATTTTTAGTAATAACGTATATCTATTTTATTGTGCGTTCACCCCCACCACTATCTCCTCTCCATTCTCATCCAGCTCCACCAATGCAGCAAAATAGTTCATATGGACCTTACTCATTTTCATCTTATAATCCTTATTATCCAGCACAACATCAACAAGATAATAATCACCACCAAAGCTATCCACAGATTCAGCAAAGGTCTCGCCTTCCACAACTTTCTGAGCCTCATCAAGAAGCTTGCTGAAATCCCTATTGCCACTGTATTTTGCCATGGTATAGCAGTTGGGACATAATCCAAGAATATTGAATGGCCTATCGTAATACCAGGCGCCTTCCTTTCTCTCCTGTATATGATAGACACTGATCCACTTCTTCCCTGAATCAAAGACAATCTGATTACCACATACCTGGCACCTGCAGTCATATTCTGCTTCCAAAAATGCCTTTGGTTCGATGCTGGCCTTATCTATCAGCTTTTCATCTTCACCTAGTTCATTTCCCTTATACATCTTCTTCCTTTTCTGAACATCTCTCAGCTTTCTCTTATATACTTCAGGACCTTCATTCAGTGAAGATGCAATATTTTCAACCAATGCTTCTCTTATTTCCAGCTCCTCTTCAGGATCCGGACCCAGTTTCCAGCTGTCAAGATCCGATTCTTCTTTTACAGAACCTCTTCCTGATAGTTTATCCTTCATAGTGGACATAAGTGAGTCCACATTCTGTGTCACATTGATTTCCTCATTCTCCGGTTTCTTTTCAGCTCTCTCAGTTTTTTCTGTGTTTCTTCTCACTTCATGTACTGGAGAATTTACTCTTTCAGATTTCTCCACTCCATTATTCTCCTGAGTTTCCACATCAGAACTTCCTTGAGCTTCTCTTTCATTATTTTCCTGAACACGCTGTATTCGTTCAAAATCTTTTCTGATCTCATGGAGATCCTGATCTATATTTCTTTTTGGTGCAAACTCAACCATCAGGAGAATCTCCCTGATGATCTTATACTCACTTGGCGTAGTCTGAAGAATAATCCTTTTTTCATCGGAATCAAGATAAGGAAGCTTTACTACATACGAAATCCCTGAACCTTTCTCTTCTCTGAATGCGGAAGCGCCTATAATTACATGGGAAAGCACCTTACTGACACCACCATACATTTTCAGTTTATTGTCCAGTCTTGAAATCTCTTTTTTCTCGAAAAGCTCCACGTAACTGTAAAGGACCTTCTCACATCTCTCGTAAAGACCTCTACTGATGACTTCCTTGCCTATAATTTCCAGTTTACCGAAACTATCAGGTAGTATGAATCCGATTTCTCCTGCCGCTTTGTGTAAGAGATTCAGATCTGATTTAATGAGTTCGTCAGAAATCAGAATACTTCTAATACCGCTACGTTCAAAATTCAGATGCAGCTCCTGCTCACCAAGAACGAGTATAGGTGCCTTTTTATTTCCAACAGCAGTGCTGAACTCCTCAATGATAATCATTTTCTCATTAGCTTTATAGGTATTCCATTCCTGAAGTAGGCTCATGAATCGTCTCAAGGTCTCTTCACCAATTTCAGAACCACTCATCATTGACGTAATTGTATTCTTGTAGGACTCGATGGTGCCCCCTTTGGTAAGACCATAGAGTTCTCCGAGTCTTTTGCCTGCTTCACCATACTGCTCTTCTATTAGCGGATCCTCATTAAAGCTTATTTTACCCAGTTTAAACCTGCTTAATTTCGTTAGTTTGCCCGTATTTTTATTGAGAATTCGGATATCAGTATATGAGATATTCATATATATCATCTGTGAAATGAAATCAATAATATCCTCATATCTATTTTCACTGATTCTTTTCCATAGGATTTCAACATCCTCATAACTGATATATGGAACCTCAATAGTCTCAAGATACAATCTTTTATAGGACAGCTGAGGATATTGACTATCTTCTCGAAGCACACCATTAATATGCTCATAGAGATAGTGGAGTCTCCGATCCTTAAACTGCGGTAGTATGAAGGTATCAGATGAAAGCCCAAGCGCTCCATTAGATTTTTTCAGAGGAATGTTATTTTTATTAATTCCAGCCCAGGCTATGTCCTTGATCTGAACACATCGTCTTTCATTTCTCATATACCTGACTAAAAAGTATCCAGGAATTGCTGTCCCCTTGTAGTAATAAGAGTAATCATTGATTTCATTCCCTTGAAATTGTTCCAACCAGAGACTATATAGATATCGCTCATACTCCTCTGTAGATTCAGCCTTACTAATAATCTTCTGATCGATGTCATCAAGTTCAACTCTTTCCACAATGACTCTATTGGATGATGTATAGTCGTTTTTGATTCTCTTGGACCAGAGATTGTACCTATCAGGATCTTTCTTTCTGAACGTTTCTACATCTGAATGCTCTTCCTTTATAGGTCGAAAAATCGGCTTATGTCTGATCCCACACTCTATAAGAAAATCATGGAACAGCACCTTATCCTCTCCTATTCTTTTACTGAAAGATGGCGGGATAAGAATCTGCTTAAGTCCGAATCGATCATAAATACCTTCAGCTGCTGATTTACGAACTGAATATGGAATCAGAAGGTTCTTCAACTTATGGAGATGTTCATCATTACCATATAGCCATATTTCATCAAATCCCTCTAGAAGCTTTCTGTTCATTCTTGAAGAACTGATTTTATTTCTGTAGTAGTCAAAAACAGAAAAGAAGTTTTCAAGTCGCTTTTCAGGTGAAAAATGGACACTGCTCTTCATTTCAGGAATGATAAAATCAGAAATCATAATTTCATCAGAAAGCTCTTGGATTCCAAGTTTCTTAAGAAGTGAGAGCAGCGTTTCTGAGAGCTTCACATCTGATTTTTCTATATCTGTTAGAGCTTCATATTCTTCTTCAGAATACTTGAAATTCTTTAAATAGTTTCGATCTATAAGCATTGTACTACCCGACATGATATTTTTATCATCTCCAAGTACGTAATAAATCTTGTCGTCTTCACTTAATGTATAAAATCCTCTTCCTTCGATTGGAAAGATTTTCAGCTCTTTTATCAAGTCAACTTTAAGCTTGATATAACTCTCTCCTGGACTTTTCACAGGTGAATGTTTGTTTTCAAGTATCTCTATCATAAACCGATATAGACCAATCAGTTTTTCTTTATCAGCTATTAGTTCTGATGGTAGGTCAACATTGACAAAAGCATTCAAGATCTTTGAATCTGTTGCCATTTCAACACCATAGATACCAAGCTTTTTCCTTAGATCTAGATTGCTGTACCAGTCCTGATGGAGAATATATTTATTCAGATGCTTATCAAACTTCTCTGCAAGGTCAGGATATTCCAGAAAAAGTTTATTAAGATAATAAGGAAATCCCATGACATAATCCGCTTTCTTCCATCTCGGCTCTTCCCCCATTACTTTAACCCAAGGCTGAGTTTTCATAACTCTTCTAGTCTCGTAAAAAGTACTTTGCAGCTGATCATTCCCATCGCTTATAGGAATCAATCTCTGAAGCTTATCTGTTGTCTCTACAACCTTTGCCCAATGGGTTAATGCTCTTGCAATAATATGAGGTAATTCCGCCAATAAATGTCTGTTCCATGGATTGTTTTGAGGATCGTGGAGTCTTTCTCTATCTGCCTTGGTGACTCCATCCACCTGCATATAGACAGGCATAGGCAACGAAACGGATGTGGGCAGGTAGCAGAAAAGTCTACCTTGCTCATCCATCTTCGTTTCACTCATTGCAGCTGCAAGGACCACTTTTCTGTCTACACTTCCCAGACTGGTTCCTATTTTCTCCCATCTGGACGCCACCAGATCCGCACTGAAATGAATATTTTCGCTGTAGAGGAGAAACTCTCTTTCTTCCCCAGTATTAAGAAGACGAAGGGTCAGCCTGTCTCCTGACCGGTCGGCAGGTATGATTTCAATTTCGTCTTTATCATATGCATCATTACGCTTATCAATCAGCACAAACTTCGAGATCTTCTGAAGATAGATGAAGGTTTCAGCTTCTCCACTGATGTATCTTTTAAGTTCCTTGTAAATTTCTTCCGTTACATGCCTATCGGTGAATCGGATAATCTGCCTTGTACCAGAAACTGTATCATTTCCCTCGATAGGTTTTGGAACAATACACTGATCTTTTCCAAGAATAAAATGCCAGGATCCGCTGTGTATTTCTACAGTTTCAGCTAAAGCAAAGACCGACTTGAATCCAATCCCTTTTTCACCTATGAAGCTTGTAGCGTTATTCTTCTTTGTCTTTTTAGTCGAAGCCCCCGTATCTGTAATAGAGATGATATCTTCAACAGTAAAACCAACCTCATTGTAATAGAGTTCTAACCCTTCATCCGTTATGTAAAAGTGGATTTCCGGGATCTCGCCTCCATAATCCGCATCATCTGCATTCTGGATTAGCTCCATCAGAAAATGTTTGCGATCCTCATAGGTGGTATCGCTTAAAATAGTAAGCGAGTTCCTGTATCCTTCAATAGCCCAGTCAATATTCTCACGGATATACCGAAGTTTATTCAGCGTTTCAAAACCTGGTTCGCTACCTCTTATTTCATCAAGAACTTTCTGTTTCTCATACTCGATATTATATTGCACTTTCACTCATCTCCAATCTCAAGCAGGGCTACTCCTGCCAATGATACACTCAGTATCAGATCGTTTTTATCCTGAAGTCCATCGATTCTGTCCTTTGTTCTTTTCTCATCCTTCTCTATCTGTCCGTTGACCATGCGCATGAACTCTTCACTTGGGCTTTTTCCTTCTCGTCTGGAAGTATGGATGTGATTGTCTAGCCTTTTCATCAATCTTTCAAGACGTACTTCGTTTCCTTTTCTCAGTGAGTTCACTTTGCTTTCTATGATGTATCTGTTCTGCTTCCTTAATTCTTCCAGCTTCAGTTCCATCTGACGCTCAAGAGCATTTCGTGTACGATCCAGATAAGCTTCCAGTTCATAAGGCTCCACCTCAATGGCACCTTTCCCGAATGCCTTATGCCCCAGCGTCCTCATAAATGCAGTATAATCAAGATCAGGTACCACTTCTGATCTTAGATTCAGAGGCACTGCCGAAAGATTCAGCTCTTTTCTGAAACCATCAAATTCCACTTCAAAAATCGGGACCAGATAATCTCCCTCAGCAAGGTCGAACTCACTGCTTGTGCCCTTAAGCTGAAACACCTTCATGATCCTTTCATTTTCTTCCATATACCGCAGTATGAACTTCATCCAGTGCCCTGAAGGAGGCAGGAACACTGCACCAGGTTTTTCCAGTGACTTCTGTCCATTGAACACAATTGGAATTTTCTTCATTCTCCTTAATAGCGGGTGCAACTCTTCCAGTGCATTTGCACTTCCGGGTAGTTTTGAATACTCTTCAATTTCAACAGCTAAGGAAGGGCTTATGGTGATCTCACAGAAATCCTCTTCCAGTTCCATGAAATGACACCCCTCCTGATCTTCAAGAAATATCTTTGTGAGCCTCATGGAATCAACAGGCTTCACGAAGTCCGTCGTGGTCATGTTTGCAATGGTATCTGATATTTTATCTTCACCTAGAAGTTCTGTTCTTCCGCTCTCAAATTTCTTGTTCTCGATTTTTGCTTGGGCTAGTGAATTCTCGATTTCCCTTGTTCTTTTCTCAATCTGCTCTTCAGTCAGTGAATTTTCGAAGATTCCTTTCTGAAGATCCGCCAGCTGCTGCCCGATGATGGGCTCCATGAATCCGACACTGTCTTCTATGAGCTGGATTCTATCGTAAAGAAGATGATAGATCTTCTCATCTACTGTATCTTTGAGATACATATTGGCAATGATCACCTTGTCCGCAAGCTGCCCGAAACGATCCAGTCTTCCGATACGCTGTTCCACTTTCATAGGATTGTAGGGCATATCATAGTTGATCATGGCCTGGCAGAACTGGAAATCCAAACCTTCTCCTCCTACCTCACTGGATAGGAGAATGTCTAATTCCTTGTTCTTGAAGCGCTCCATGATCTCATATCTGCCTGTCACGCCATTCATTGTGGTCAACGGCACTTCTCCTGAAATGATTTCCGCACGATAGCCCATCCTATGCAGTCTTTCCTTGAGATACTTGAGGGTTCTTCTAAAGAAAGAGAATACGATGATCTGCTTATTCTCCAGTTCATCCATCATTCGCGTTACTAGATCCTCAAACTTATCCATTTTGGTGTCTTCATCAGCAAGTTCCTCACTTTCAGAAATAAGCTCTAGGAATATCTTTCTGAGGTCTAGGCTGAGACTCTGTGAAATGACTTCATCTTCACCTTCTTCGTCAAAAGGATTATCCTCCACAATCTCATTTGAAGCCACTGCCCATTTCAGATAATCCTTCATGGCCGGTATGGAACTGGTGAGCATTCTCATGGGCATATTGGTGATGAAGCCCAGCGCGATGGGATTGCCTCCTCTTTGAAGATAGGCTGCCTGAACTGCTGAAATGGTCTTGAGGTAGAATGCATACTCTCTTTCACTCAGTTCAACGGGTACTTTGATGACTTCTCTGGTGACGCGATGGGTCATGGACTCTCTTTTCAGGGTTCTGGTAAAAGAGCTGTCCAGAGGACTTAGAGAAGTAAGTACACGATCGTAGTAGGCCACCTCTTCACTATCCAGCGGCTCATCACGGGCAATTCTATTCTCAAGCTCCAGTACACCTTCATGTCTTCTAATGATTCTACCGATGCCTTCAGAAGACATCGCCTCAATCTCACTGAGTATTTCCGACCTGTGATCAGGACTCCTCATGGAGATGAGTCTCCTGATTTTGTTGAGTGATTTCACTGGTGCTATGAGTGCCTCAAAGGTCTGTTTATCCGGAAATAGAGCAGGATTCAGAATCGTCATCTGATTGAAGAGGTCTTCATCTCTCAGGTTCAATGGTGTGGCGCTGAGCATCACCATCATCTGCGTGAGCATGCTTATGAGATGCCCTACCTGATTGCTTTCGGTGCCACTGTTTCTCATGTGATGCGCTTCGTCTACAATGACCAGTGACCAGATGGGGTCTAGACGCTCTGCAGCAAACTTTTCCAGGTATTTCATGAATTTCGCCGTGCGCAAAAGCTGAATGCTGACGATTCCCCATGGATTCTGCATATGCTTGCTTTCACCGAATATCTTGAACATGTTCTCCAGACTTTTACTGTCATGAAGATGAAATTTCAGATTAAAGCGTTCTTCCATCTCCTTCACCCATTTTGGACCAAGAACATTGGGACATACAATGAGAACAGGCTGGTTTCGATCAATGCGTCCTCTGGCCAGAAGTTCCATAAGCAGTATACCTGTTTCAATGGTTTTACCCACACCCACTTCATCTGCGATGAACAGTCTTTCTTCGGAACTCGGAGAAATGAACTTCAGGAGAGGTTTGAACTGATATGGATTGAAAAGAGTTCTGCTGCCCAGGTAACTGTAAAGATTCCCTTCTATGGGCTTTTTCAACCTGAACCAGGTTTCAAAGAGCGCAAGATCATCCGCATCTCCAAAATACTCTGCTTCTATAGTCTGGATGATCTCATTTTCATTGTCTGCATGAGGTTCAATGTATTTTTCCGCATAAACTCTCGATGATCCGTCAATCATCATCTTGTATGCAAATTCTGAACGCCCTCTGATCACTTTATTGATTGTGCCGATCTTTCCTGAAGTCACCAGTTTCACATTCTGTCCTATTTCAAATCTAGGTTCCATAATTGGTCACTATCTCCTCTCAATTCCCTTGTCTAACTTCATCCAGATACATCAGGATGATCCGTATAAATCTGATTTACTCTAAGGTCTCTTCCGGAAATGGAATCTGAACATCCCAATCCTTAAACAACTCTTCCATACTTTTTACTCTATTTATGTCCCCAACGTAAGGCGTGTAGTCAATATTTTTAGCATCAGGGTCAAATACGGAAAGCACCAGATTCTTTTCTTCATCAATCCTCATCCTCAGAATCGCTTCTCCCTCTTTTGTGTTGAATGGCTTCAGTTTAATCTGCTCGCTGAACATACTCACATGATTTCTCAGGATATCGTAGATTACAGATACATCTACAAAGAAGTTCTCCATTTCCTGCATAGTCATGGTTTCTTTCTCATGCTCATATGTACCCTCGATATGTGGCCGATCAAAGATGACCTCTCCAGGGTCTGCCATAGGTGCCCCCTCTACGAAAGAAGGGTATGCTTCATACTCCACCTTGAGACTGTACTTTGCTCCGATCTTATAAGCTTCTTTCTCTACTTTGTAATAGGTCTCCCATGATATAGGCTCTTCCAGAACAAGATCAAAATAGAGCTGATAAATCTTCCAGTCCGTGATGTGTCTGTAATTTCTGTAATCCTGATCATTCATGAAACCACTGATCAGTTCTCCATCATGTTCTCTGAAGTGATAGGCTCTTAATTCGTCTTCCTGCTCCTCTGAAGCCATGAAGGTCACATATCCCTTCAAAGACTTATTGAGAAGCTCAGCAAACCGATTTATCCCATAGTGATAGAAATAGAAGAAAAAGCCTGTATAATTCAAACGCAAATGAATGTTTTTGTGGGATTCCAGATTTTCAAGCAAGCGATTCATTCCCTCTTCATCAAGCTGAATGCTTTTGAGATAAATCACCCCTTCCCCCTTATCATCAGACGCATACTCTCCGATAATGAGCTTCTCATCCACTGTGAGCTCCATTTCGAAATTCATGATGGACTGAATCCTTACTCCCTTGAGAAAATCCTGTATGTATCTCTTTACAGATAGTGTAAATGCTGCTGTGTCTTCATTTACGTTGCTGATGAAAAACTCTTCTTTTGAATACAGATAATAAGACATATTGTGACCCTCCCTCTAATAACTAATGATTGCTCGTGAAATGATTCGAAAGAATAATATACTTAGATAGACAATGCAAATTCTCTTTGGACCCATTACACAATATTCTGCAAGTCTCTTAATTCATTCTTCCATAATTGACAATTCTTATCTCCTGCACTTTCAACTTACTTTCTCTTTAATTACTTGGTATCAGGCTTTTCAATGCTTCTGGATTTAGAATCTCAATTACACCTTTGGAAACCAATATGATTTCCCTATCCTGTAGGTTACTTAATGCTTTTATAATATTTTCAGTATAATCAAAACCCGCATAGTATTTCAGATGAACTTTTGAAATAACCGGATTTCCTTCACCCTGTATTCCATACAACTTCACCAATGTTTCAATCACCTTTTCTTTTTCTGTTTTTTTGGAGTCAGAATTCATCGCAGGCTCGATGTCATATTCTTTCATGAAATCAGCCTCCCTGATCAGCTGAATGTCCCAACCTCCCTGCTTTAATTTCAACGCTTCATCATGCTTGGTTGTTTTTGTGCTAT
The DNA here is from genome assembly GCA_964643785.1 of uncultured Proteiniclasticum sp. Taxonomy (GTDB): domain Bacteria; phylum Bacillota; class Clostridia; order Clostridiales; family Clostridiaceae; genus Proteiniclasticum. Next base: position 21,590 of record CAZXUT010000035.1, on the reverse strand, counting down.
TGAAAATCAGAACTTGGACTTTTTTTGACATTGAGCTTTTAATAACACCTCTGCGCTTAAGAATAAACTGAGCAATTTCTTTGCTGTAGGTGCATTCAGTCAGCACAAAGCTCTTACCTTCAAAATCGTCGATTCCAATCTGTTCAGAATAGTACGCTTCGTTTTTCTCTTCCACCTGAACCGTACGATGAAAATCATCTTTCATGACAGGACCTGATGTAGTTTTAGCATTGCTATGAGCTGTAGGTGCATCAGCCGCTTTTCTTGCCGGCACAAAGAAATCACTGAATTTATCCATCTTCAGCACGTAATCCTCTTTCATGCTTCCTGTTTTCATATTGATGTCATATACCTCTGATGGATAAACCATCCAGTATTTTTTGTTCTCTCTTCTGTTTTCGAGGAAATGTGTAACAAAATCATGCAGCTCTTCTTCTGTCCCACTCCAGATCACTTGTCTTGGACCATCCTCTTCACCTTCATTATCGCGCCAGACCATAACAGGAGATGAATCCATATAATTATATACATCCTCAAAGATTCCCTTCTTTTCATCGAGGCCTGCGCTCTGATAGCGATTATACATGGCTTCAAGTTCGGAATTATCTTCAAAACTGATCCAGGAAGCAGAATCACCATAACCATTTTTCTTGTTCCAGATAATGATGGATTTCAGGTTCTCTCTGTCTTTGACGGAGCTTTTAATGATTTCGATATATTCATTGAATGTATCCGAGAATACTTTCTCAGCAAAGATATCTTCATACCTGGTTTCCTCATATGCTTTTCTGAAACCAAACTTTTCTATAAACTCATCTTCTGTAATGATGGGAACATTTAATTTCTTAGCCTTATTTATTTTTGTTGAAGTCGACTTCAGATTATTTGTCACAAGGAAATCTGTATTTTCTGACACTTCATTCTCCAATAATCCATCTGAATCTTCCACATACTCTTTCAGACTGCTTTGATCATAAAACTTACTGAGTTTCCCTGAAACAGCAAAGACTTTATTCATGCAGTTTATAGCGTTTAGCTCATTCTGAGAATCATCTTCTTCAACTAGATAACCATCAATCTCTATTGCACCAAAGAGAATCTCGCATAGTTCCTGCAAGTCTTTTGCTCTGGTGATGTATTCTTTAGATTTATCCTCTCCAGCTACATACACACCATGTTTATCCTCTCTTACATCAAGATGTATACTGCTGGCTTCTTCAGGGTCTACCATTAGCTCAAAAGTATTCATTTCATCGTTCTCTGTAACAACATCTATTTCCACGATGTAACTGGCACTGGACGAATTGGTTACAAAGTCTGTTCTGATCTTCATTCTATCCCCCTATACAACTTCTCTGACCGCTCTGCTGCAAAGCACAATATCCGGCATAATCGGACAACCGCCCATACATAAAGACTTTTTATCACAGGATGGACAAGCTCCTCTCATGTGGTCTCTGAACTCTTCAAACGGATGACTGTTCCATGCTTCTTCAATGTTCATGCGACGCAATGAAACATCATATTTTCTGTTCTGATCAAAACTGCAGGGTACCATATGCATATCTGCCCCGATGTAACAGCTGAACCGCCCACCCTCACAAGTATCCAGAGATTCGGGCATGATGTGTTTGCAATGATTAATGGCACCTGGCACATTGCAGCTGTCCATTCCCACCTTAAACGGATGTCTAGTCTCTATGAGATGAAAGAACTCTATAACTTTAGGGTCATCTGGCCTCAGCATATTCTCCTTTGTTCCTTGACCGCTTGGTTTGTGCAGAAGAAAAATCACAGCATTAATACCAGAAGGGAAATCATTCTTTCTTAGTCTTACCAGTGATTCATCAATACTGTTCTTTCCAAGCACATAATGAATATTGGTTTTTACGCCCGCTTCAAGAAGCATCCTGATGGCATTTAAAGTATACTCACTTCTGTACCAGCTTACCGCAACAGCTCCGCAGTATCTCTTGCACATCTGGGCAATCTCTTCCGTCATCCCGAATCCTGAAGTGGTGAAATTAGGAACCAGACCATTCTCACGAGTTATTTTCAATATTTCTTCAAAGGCTTCATGCTGGTCGGGATCCCCTCTCCCCCCTAAAGCAAGCTGATTACATCTCCCTTTACACTGCTCTGCAATCCATCTGAAGTCCTCCACAGACATATTTGGTTTCTCAAGAAATAATCCACTCTGATAGCATTCAATCCCCGCTTTAATACACAGACCCGTCTTTCCGTGGATACAATGACCCATAATACCGACATCTATTAGATGCGGGAAAGATGCCATAAAGGGATCTATCCCTGTATCTTTTCCGTTTTCGTCAAGGATTCCGGTTCTGACATATGCCCCTGTCTTTGTATCAAATGCAGAAAAAAAGTGATGTTTTTTATCATTTATTGTATATCTCAAAATATACCTCCTCATAAGAATGTCTAAAATAGTGAATCAAACTCCTTAATACATTCCTAGTAAAATCACTTCTTCCTCTTTCAATGAATTGTTCTTATAATCAATGTCATACATCGTCGTCGGCGCAACCATCCAGTAGAAATCTTCAGACCATGCAATATTGAAATCTGACTCTAGCACAAAACGTAATGCTTCTTCTGATGCATGCCAGACTAAAGGTAGTGGCCCCCCAGCATGTCCTTCATTACTATGCCAGATTACTAAAGGTTTGCTTAAGATGTATTCTGTGATATCGCTAATTATTTTCAACTTTCCCGTAGCATCACCATTCTGATATAATTTGTGATTATCCCATATAATTGGTATGTCGATTGTTTTAATGAATGAAGCTGAATCTCCGTTCCCGAATTTTATATCTTTCACTATAACTCTATCTATGTCCTCTTTTGATTTCACCTTTTCCTTTAGCTCAGATGCAAATTTATTGAAAGATTCCGAAGAAATTTCATGCGCATAAATATCTTTAGACTCAAAGTACTCAGTTCCACCAAATTTACTGACAAATTCTTCTTCAGATATTATCTGAATACCCATTTCCTTCGCTTTTCTGTTTTTAGTTGATGTTGAGTTCACATTATTATTCACGAGATAATTTGTGCTACTCGTCACATTATCCGATACTTTTCCGTCATTATCTTTAATGTATTCTTTAAGTACCTCTTGACTAGGAAATTGATTTACCTTTCCGGTTATTACAAAAGTCAACTCTTCACAAGATTCGATTTCCTCATCTTCATCTCTGTATTCAGAGTATCCGCCTAGCTCTATTGCATCTAATAAATACATGCATAGTTGCTCTACATCATCTGTCCTCTTCAGATATTTTTTCCTGCCTTTGCTGTCTAAAACAAATGGTCCCCTTTCTCCCTCCTTTATATTAATTTTCATATATAGAGCTTGTTCAGGCGATGTATATGAAAACCTCTCTTGTTCTCCGTCTTTAGTCATAAAGTCAATCTCGACAATATAGCTTGCACTGGATGAATTTGTCACAAAATCTGTTCTTATCTTCATCTAATCATCTCTCCTCATTATGATATAATCAGATATCAAAAAAGCTCACATGAATAGCAGTGTAAAACTCTTAATTAATGAAAATACGCCTAATTTTCTTGTTCATCATTTTGATTGTTTACACACACATCATAACTGTAGAAACGGTGTCATATTTCCAGTACAAGTAATAGCAATATCCTTTTTAGCTCTTGTTACAGCTACATAAAGAAGTAATCTTTCCTGCAAAACTAAATCCTTTTCTTCCATTCTATTTTCGGCACTTTCTACAGCTTTCCTATTAGGCATATTGGATTCATTCATTCCAATAAGAACTACACAATCAAATTCCAATCCTTTGGCTCTATGCATTGTACTTAACCTGATACCCGTCAGAGTTTTGTCGTCTTTTCTGCTGGGTTTTATTTCAAAAGTACGATAACCTTTTCTATGAAGGTATTCTTTTACCGAATTAAGTTCATTTTTTGTTCTGGTTAGAATGCATATTCCTTTATCATCTATCCCAATAGCTATCCATTTCTTTATTGTTTCGTGAACAAACTCCATTTCAGCCTCTTTGGATGGAAGCACCTTAGTTACTGGTGACTTCCCTTGAATCGTGCTGATCTGCTGAATTCTTCTTTCATTTTCTTCTTTGACTACTGCTGGAATCACTTCAATGATTTTACTTGCAAAATCAGAGATTTCTTGAGTCGTTCTATAATTATGAATCAGCGCAAAGGTTCTTTCTTCTACATCTACACCACTTTTCCGAATGTCGAAGCTGTTCATATAGATCCTTTGAAGATTATCTCCCACAAGAAATAAATCATTCTTTTTCTGAGTTCCTCCTAATGCACGAAGAAATTTTAAAGAGCTGTTTCTCAAATCCTGGACTTCATCGGATACAATCCCACTATATAGTCCTTCAGGCTTACTCTTCTTTAGCATCCAGGTCAACTTCTTTTCTGCACTTGGAGCATCCAATATCCCTCTTACATCGCATAGCTCCTGATACTTCTCAACTATAGACCAGATCAACTTCTTCTGACTGCGGTTCAGCCTCACTCCACTTCCCACTCTTAACAGAGTGAAATAGGATGGTAAATCGTTAATGTCATTCTGAATAATCATGTCCTCATATTCATTTTTCAGAAGGGCAGGTGTAAACTCATCCCTTGTCACCAATCTTATAGCTTCACTCCATAGCCCTAATACATCATCTCCATAGATAAGTCTGTAAGAAGGTAAATACTCACTCAAAAGACTTGAAATCACCTTGTCAACATTGAGTACTTTAAGCCGTGAATAGTCTCTAGGTTTCAGCATCTCCTTCATCATTTCATCCAGGTCTTCTGAAAGATTACTGGAAAAGGTTGTAAAAAGGATTCTTTCGTCAGATTCCTTATGTATCGTTTCTAGGAGATACTTAGTTCTATGCATTGCAACTACAGATTTCCCTGTACCTGGTCCACCCACAATTCTTACAGGGCCTTCATAATCCCCTTCTACATATTTTCTTTGTTTTGGGTGAAGGAAAATCCTCCATCCATCTATTTCGCCATTAAGATACTGTTCAATAAGTTTCTGATCTTCATCTGTCTCTGATAAGAAGAATCTCTCTTTATTGATGTTTTCCGAAAGAGCTGTTTCCATATTCTGATCAGAACGCACTTCTAGGATAGTCTCTTTATAAAGTTCAAGAACTTCCTCATAGGGAATGTCCGCAATAATGTAGCTGAGATTCTCAAATACCGGAGCCTGCATATATCCTCTGATTCCTTCCATTTGTTCCTTCGACTCCACGGCTCTAATCATGAATAAAACTGATTCCTCCACACCAAGATTAAGAAGAGACTGGTTATCCAATTTCTGAAAAATACCTTTCAGTTCTGCTTCATGTAAGGTCTCCTTTCTCTCTGCCTCCTCTTCTCGAGATTCCACGAGTGTAATGGCATTGGTATAGGAGTCATGTGTAATTACCTTTCTTTTGGCCCAATCATAAGCATCATCATGTGCATCAACCCAAAGAAGAAAATAGGTATTTGGAGCAGTAGCATCTGGAATCCTTACAATAGCTCTATAGGAGCCATTAACACGTACTGAACGGAGTGAGGGATCTATGGCCTGTATTCTTTCATAATTAAGCCCTCTTGAAGTAGGATCCTGAAGAAATTTCTCAGTGAAAGACATAACATCCCTTAAAATACCTGGAGTTAATCTATTGCATGCTCTAAAAAATGTATCTGAATAAGCCACTGCAGGTCTATTCGATAGTACCACCATTTTAAACCCCTCCTATTTGCTAAGCAGTGCCTTCATTATTCCTTCACGGTCTTTCTTTCCAGGTTGATATACTTTCCAATTTCTTGCTTTGAAAGCTTCCGTACATTCTTCTGATGCACCTTCATTGATCACTGCTACATAATTTTTGTGCCACACCATTTCAGCTTCAAATCCTAAAACGCCTTCCTCCTCGGAAGTCAACTCATAACCGATCTCATCCGGTACGCTGATTTTTCCATTAGCAGCTAATTCCCAAGCCAGATCATAATAGTCTTCACCCAGTAGTTCCAATACATTTCCCCATTCTTCCGAAAGTGCATGTACTGATTCCGTAGTACTTATACTGTCTCTTCTCTTGACCTCTTTTTGACTCAATAGCCATTCCAGATAGTCCTTAGCAAGGCCTCTTGCCAGAGAATCATGCTCCATCTGATTGCTGTAGGACCTTAGGCATCCATAACAGCTTGTTTCATTGCCACATCCACAGTGGCCATCAACACGTTTGAATGCTCCTTTAAGAACACTTTCCAAATTCATATGAATTCTCTTCACATGACCCGCTCCTCCGGATGCCTCATCAAATACAATAATCACCGGATAGCCTTCGGACCAGTCTACACATCCGTTGATATCACTTCTGGATATCCCTAGCACATCGGATGCTCCCTCCAGAATTGCATAAAGCAAAGTGCTCCACTGATCTTTCTCTTCCAATAGTGTAGAGCTTCCTAACAATTTATTTGGAAATTTCAATTTAAGAACATCACTATGAAACATATGACCTAAAGCAGCACTTGTAACGTATGTTGAAGGGCACTCGTATCCAAATTTGTTTTTATGACTGAAGTCTTTTGTGTAGTTAGAGGCATATCCACAGGTTGTACAAATGGCGAGTCCTCCATAATTTTTTCCTCTGTTCAGAACCACCAGTTTCCCTTGTGGCGAATAGACTGCATGAACCTCGCTGCCTCCTATGTGAATCCGATCTTCTTTTCTTTCCTCTTCCTGGAATATATCCAGATGTCCAAATCCACCAAACTGTATCTTTGTTGAGTAATATCTTTCAGGTCTTGACTCTCCAACATTTTTCGGTTTATCTCCGTACATTGTTGAGAAACCAAAGATAGGCACATAGAACTTCTTTGCTTTTAACGTTCCATTACATCTCGTGCATTTTCTATCTTCATCTAGCTCTCCGACTGCAATTATCGTTTCTTCTGGAATCTCTACTCTTTTACAACTTATGCATTCAAAATACTGGTAAGCTGGCCATTCCTTTCCTCTTACTTTGTTCATAGCGTGGCTCGTCCATACTTTCCCAGCAGCAATAATCTGACTACCCGGAGCATATTCAGCTATAGCGAGCTTTAAATCTCTTGATAAATCAACGTCTACTGAAGTCCCTCGATCATTCAGAATATCAAGCTTAACCACATCGACAGGGAAACCATACTTAGGTAATACTCCTGAAGAAGCTAGAAAAGTCAGCACAGGACTTGTCAGGAATGTATGAATGGTTCTACTGATTGAATCAATATTTTTACCCTCCTTGAAATTCCTATCTTTGATTTCTTCTAGTGTATCAATATCACTTTTCTTCTCATCCACAACATTGGTAAGAATTCCATTTTCTCCCACAAGGCGATCTATAAATGCCCATTCACTTACACCTAATTTTTTACAGAGAGTTTCCCCTAAAGCTTCTTCGATGATACAAAGAAGTTCCTCAGGCTTTTTGGAAAGCTCCTCTTTGATGGTTGTCACAATATTTATATCCTGATCATTCCCATACCCTATAAGCCTGCTGACCTTTCCATCGAAGTAATCCGGATGCATTTTGAAGAACCAAGACATGACAATTGAATTCAGATGCCGATCAGCAATTTTTTCATTAGAAAGTTCAATATATGGAGACTTGATTTTTCCACTGATAATATCTGAAGGGTTTGAGAAATAGTGCAAGTCATGGCTGCTTCTACGAGCATAGGTTACTGAAAACGCTGTGGAAGAAGTTCTTCTTCCTGCACGCCCAGCTCTTTGAACATAGTTTGCAGTTTCTGGAGGTACATTTCTCAAAAAAATTGCTTCCAGTTGTCCTACATCCACACCCATCTCAAAGGTCGTGGAACAGCTTAGGACATTCACTTTTCCTGATTCAAACTCCTTTTGCAGTTCTCCTGCCTTCTCCTTGTTCAGCTGCGCAGTATGTTCCTTTGAAATCAGTGGAACAACTTTACTGCTACGATATATTTCTGTGTAATAAGGATCATCTCTGAACTCAATGGCTTTCATACTTACAAGAGAACCACTACATCGAAATTCAGAGCATACATTTTCGATATTGTTATGAGATAGCTTTCCGCACTTGCTACATTTATAGACTGATTCTGTATCTTCAACATACTTAGCCTGCCAATTTTTATAACTTAGCTGATGTACAACCCCTTCATTCCCTAACCCTCTTGAAAGTAGTATCTGTGACCCTAGCTGTTCTGTCAGAATAGAATATATTTTTTTAAGAATCTCATCAGATAGCTTTTTCACTTCTTCAATAGTGTATCCTTTTTTCGTTAATACCTTCTGCAGATAATCAATCCTTCTGTTTCTGTATCCGGATTTAGGTATGAAACTCATGATACTACCCTGATTTGTTCCTCCGCTTTCAAAGAACCTGAAAAAGACATTACGATTTCTAGGAGCAAATGCATCATCTTTTGGATCCAGTAAATCCGGGAAACTCATTGCGCCAGCAATACGAAGAGTGTCCAGAATTACATAGAAAAGCGATTTAAACTCATCAGCATTGAGTATTTCTTTATAGGAAGGAAATTTTTTAGGAAGAACTGGCTTAAAGTGTATGTATCCACTTCCGTCCAAACCTTGGTTTCTCTCAAAGTCAAGGAGCTCTTTCATGACATAGGTCTGAATAATCAGATCTGTATCTCCTGAGGATGGATTTTTGAGACCATTGAATAGTCCGATTTCCTCAGCTGGTCTTTTCAGCTTTAGCATCAGATCATGGATATCTTCATCTTCTCCACTTTTTCTAAGGAGATTCAGTATAAGTCTTCTCCACATGAGCTGGTTATATTTATTGTCCATATATGCAGCAAAAAATGCCGCTTCTTGTCTGTTATCTGAAAATACGAGAAGCTTTCTACCCCCTTCCTCCGTCAAAACCTGATTGCTTGCTGAAAAGAAGGATTCATCCTCAAAGAAGAAATCATTATCCATTAAGTGTTTCTTCACATCTGCCTTTTCCGGAGGAATCATACTATAAAGGCTGCTGGCAATTACAAATGTAGCTGGTTGATTCGCAGTCATAAATCTTTTGATTACGTTGTTCGAAACAGTTCCACATGATGTACATGTATTCGGAATCTGTTTCCTCGTAATCATTTTATAAACTCTGATAAGTTTGCCAGCATCAGATACATTGCAGCAGACTGTTCTTTGTTTTCGATCTGCTCTATGAATCTCACCACAGGCAGTACACAATTCATAAGGTTCCATCTTACTTAAATTTGTATCTCCATAGGTCGTTTCATCATTGTCATATTCCGGATCATCCGATAACACTTCATCATTGGTCAAGAGATAGTACTCAGCTTTTTCATTCGCTTTTACTGGACGAAGCTTATTTTTCTGATTTAGTCCAACAAGATACTCCTGTCCACAATTCTGACAATTAGCTAGCTCAAAAACAGGAACTTCATTTCCATTAATCTTATGTAACTCTTTTCTGTCCAGGAACGATTGCTTTTTGGGATAAAGTGCAATGTATACCCCTTCGAGTGCTTTAATGAATAGATGATATCTTGCAGGAAGAATAGCAGCACTGTCTTTATCTTTTTTTGCAGCAATCCCCAATTCGATGAGTAGTATAATGGCTTCCAACTGATCTTTCTCATTCGTCAATTCCTTGAACACACCTTTAGCCACGTCCTTGAGATCTTTAGGTTTTGATTCAAGGAACCTTAATACTTCTCCGACTCGAAGATCTTTTGAAAGATGTTCAAAGAGATATACTCCTGCTTCTTCCGCACTCAAATCTTCTATTGTTCTCTTGTATTCTTTGTAATCACTAAAGGATCCCCTATTTTTCATCTCCAAAAAATTTATTTTCTTTCGCTCAGATGTGATGATATCCTCAACAGTAAAATCCTCATCGAATATATCTGATGCAAATTTTGCCAGATCAGGCAAAGCATCCTTATTGCCCAAAGTAGCACTGGTCGCCATGCACTGTATTCTTCCCTTCTCGTTATTCACAACCCGCTGTTTGAGTCTTCTAAGAAGAAGTGCAATCTCTGTACCAGTAGCACCCTTATAGGTATGGGCTTCATCTAGAACGATGAAGCGCCACTTGTCTGCGTCCTGACCATCAAAGAATACATTGTCTGAAGGTCTGATTAATAAATACTCCAGCATTGCATAGTTCGTCAGCAGAATATGAGGCGGACATTCTCTCATCTTCTCTCTGGACAGCCTTTCATTTTCCAATGGTAGAAGATCTTCGGATTTATAATCTTTCCCACTTACTGCATAGGGATTATCACTTCGGATTTCCTCCTCTCTTTTCCTCTTGTAACTTTCCACTGCATAGGATTCCTTTTCCATCGTTTCTCCTGTGTAACGACCAAAAGTGATATCCGGATAAGTCTCCAGAAGCACCCGAAGCCTCTTCATCTGGTCATTGGCAAGAGCATTCATCGGATAGAGGAGAAGGGCTCTGACTCCAGGCGTCAGTGTTCCTTCCTCCTTCTCCTTCATCAATCTGTCTAGAATCGGATAAAGAAAAGATTCAGTTTTACCGCTTCCTGTACCAGTGGCTACAATAATATTACGATGATTCTTTACGACCTTTCTGAAGGCTTTCTCCTGGTGTGTATATAGCGATCGATCCAAATCTATGGAGTGTGTCATAAATCCAAATTCTTTTGAAGCAGTACCCTCATTCATAAGATCTCTTAATGAACATCCAGGGAGATATGGCAGTGTAGCTTCTAGATAAGGTCCCTTAACAAACCGATGCTGTTCAAGAGCGCTATATGTGCTTTTTCTGATTTCCATATCTTTTACTTTCAGTATAGATTGCAAGTAATTCTCATAGTCCCCTTGTATTTTCCTGGTAGTTTCAATAGGATTCATAGGCATATTATGTTCCTCGCTTTCAGTTGAATTTCATATACAGTTCCGAAATAATCAGGTCTCTCATGACAAGTTTTGGAAAGGCTCTGAAAGCATGATTCCAAAACCGATGTATGCTTCTCAAGTCGGATTTCATAGGAGATTCCTTTTCTCCAGAAGCCTCCAGGATTGCTCCTACACCAACAGTATGGAAAAACCTATGAGGTGTCATCGAATTTCCATCAATCCTTCTTTGTAGTACTTTAAGAATATCTTTGTGTTTACCTAGATTTCTGTTCACTACATTGAATAAAGCTGATTCATATTCGAGCGCTTTTTTCCATTGGTTCTTATCTTTATAATTATTGTCATCAATCCATCTATAACATAAAGAGAGATAGTTGCTTCCGAGAAACTCGTATCCATCCGATGGAAGTTCGCTAAGTTTTCTTAAGCTCACGTCATTTTTGTAACGTACAATACTTTCCTGGAAATCTTTCATATCACCCCAGAATTTTTCTGTTGCAGGAAACCCTGAATTGGCACAATGACATTTTCCTGTGATTACATTTTCAAAACAGTCCATCCATTCTCCTGTTCTGCACCCACTAATGGGTTTAAACATTATTATCTTTCTAATCATAGGTGCATTCAGATGGTTAAGTATTTTCAGTGTGTCCGCATATTTATTCTCTGCTATCCCCCTAATTGAAACAAGAATAGCCAGTTTTTCATCCAACTGCCAGAGTTTTCTCATTTCTTCCCTGTCTAGCTGAACCTCCGGATTACTTCCCACCAAAAACAGCTGCAGTTCATACTCCATTCTAATAAAATCATTTTTACTGAAATTCCCTTTTAGAATTCTTTTTAAAAGTACCGCTCGGTCTTTATTTGTGATGAAACGAATATTAACTTCACTGAAAAACTCTCTTAGAATATTCGCAGTATCTTCATCAAGATATTTTGTGTCCTGAACTACCATAACCAATCTGATAAAGACTTCCAGATCTTCTCTAAGGAAACTATATTCATCTTTTTTTATTTGCTTAAGGAATTCATTATGAATTGATTTTATGGTTTCATTGTCTGCTAATGAACTTAGATAAGCTTTCGCCCATTGTCCAATGGTGTTGTATTTTTCACTCATCTTCTCTTCAGGCAAGCTATTCATCACCTTAAGAAACTTATCCTGATCTACTTTGAATACTTTCTCCTCCTCTTCAAAAAAGAAATCGTCTACTTCCTCTTCCACATGAACCATATAGAGTCCATCATGAGGGTGCTCAGGAAGTGTTATCCCATATCTGAATGTATTTCCAAATTTCAGTTTACGAACAGAATCCACTATAAAAGTTATCTCATGATCACCGGGATCTGAAACAGATTCGAGTCTGAGTGTTTTAGAAGCTATATTAACAGGATTATCCCATATGACATAAGATGTATCTCCTCTCTTACGATATTGCAGATTCTTAAGTATTGAGATATTTCTGATGACACTTAGACAAATTGGGTCCACTTCATTTGCGATGTAGCACATGAACTTCTGAGGCAATTTTTCTGAATTCATAGTATCAATAAATCCATTAAGAGGTATCTTAATGATTCCATTACGGTCCTTAAAATATCTCCGGCTCTGTAGAGTCTTTTGATCTTTGGCTGATTCCAGAGTTATAAACACATTATCTTCATCACCATACAGTGACATGAAACAAGTCCAATTACCCTTAACAATCTCAGTGTCCTCAAAAAATTGTCTTCCGTAGTTTGATTCTTTATCTTCATCCTCATCCCAGAATTTCCATTCAATTTTGCCTGTTCTCTTACGAAAAGGTATTTGAATTGTCTTGTTCAGTTCAGTTAATTCCACTTTCATAACACCACGGATAAAAGCTTTAGTACGCATCCCATAAACCCTAATCCATCTTTCTCCGGCAACATCCAAAGTTTCAACTCTGTTTTCTTTATCAAACTCGAAAATGACATCTTCATTCTCTCTGATTTTTAGTGACATACTGTTCAGATACGGATTTCTTTCATCATGAATCAGTTCTCCCTGATATGAAATTTCAGGAACAAGATAAAATGGTTCAGTCCATATATTTCTAGCCATATAGACCTTTATTTCATATTCACCGTATTGATTTTTAAATTTTTCTTTTATTGCTTCTGGTATGAAAAAACGAACACTATTATCATAAATTCTTATGTCACAATCACCCGCAGCAAATTCCTCTCTGTGATTAGACGACTTATTACGAACGAGTATTTTCCATGTCTTATAGTATAGAGATTCCAATTGTCCAATCGTTTCCTCTACTTCAACTACTGGTAGTGAAATATAGACCGGTGTTATCGTTCCTGAATAATTTTCATCAAAAAGTGTTGTAAGCTGAACAAGACTTATGCTTATATCTCTTTTGACATCTACTACTCTGTATAAACCATTAAAACTGAGCTGAATGCGATTGGTCTCTTCTTTTGGTGAAATCAGCTCTGCTCTATAAGAACCCCACTTTTGTGGAAGATCCTGCTTATGATGTGTATAAATCTCATCTCTATTAACTATTAAAGCATCCTTATGCCTTACCAATAAACTCACTTTCTGAGATAATTGTCCAATTGTCTGTGATTTAGAGTCTGTAGCAAAAATCATATAAGGAACTTCAGAGTCCAAGCCTGATACTTTCCATGGTTTATAAATCTCGCTACTAGAATTATCCTGATTGAGCATCGTAATCTTATATGAAGTAGATGGAGGAACCGGAATAAGAGCTTCTTCAATCCTCATCAGTTTATTTTCAAAGTACACTGGTCTTGAAACTGAGAGAGTTTCTCCTGAATCCTCACATTCTATTTCCCATAGCACAATATCTACACTTTCGTCATTTATGATTTGCGAAGGTAATCGTATGGACACTCCCTTTAGTTCATCATGATATATTTTAGGAGATACGTAATAGAAAGTATCCTTTTCGCTTCTTCGATATCTTTCCTTTCTATTTTTCTTCCAGTTAAAAAATTCTTGCACATATCTATCTTCATAATTAACATGTATCGGAACTTCACTAAAACTGGAATAATCATCCATTGTCTCAATGATGCTCCTCACCTCAGAAATAAGATCCATGGCTCTTGAAACATTTCTGAAATAACGAACTCCCGCACTATCAAGTAGATAGCTTCTATAACCAGTTACCTCTTCATAAAACTCATTCTCACTGAAGTAGACCGAACCAACAGTATAATAAAGAAGATCAAATAATCTGCGAAGTGTGAAATTTGATACACCAGCCTGATATTGAATCGGTGTAACATATGCATGACCTCCATCAACTACAATTTCCAGTTTGTTCACTTCAAAAACATGCTTGATATGTTTACCGATATTCATCTGAAGCGGACCACTTGATTCCACCCCAAATTTCCCGAACCATTGTTGCCATATTCCTACTCCATCAAAGTCATAGATAATGAATCCAATAAGGTCTGTAATAAATGAATATGGAAATCTTTTAACTGCATCATAAAAATCTCCATAGTGCTCCTGTTCTTCTGTATACGTCTTGACCAAATTATGAATCCGATCATAATCATCCTTCGAATAGTTTAGATCTCCCCACAATTCACAATCACTCAGTGATTTACGAATTGACTGTTCCATTAGTTTTAATGCAACAGATACTGAATCATATTTCATGCTCTCAGACATAAAAAGCCCCTCCTTTTTTTGTAAACGAATACATTTCATCGAAAAAAAAGTCCATATTTTGAATTATTTATACTTACTCTGTCAAATTCGCTGGCCGTTTTTCAGCACAATTAATCATATATTAACTAAAAGTTTAATCCAAAACTTATAAAGACTACTATATGTGAATATTTAGTAAATAGCCTACTTAATCTTTATTTTATAATATTGCGATAATTATTACAATGCCAAGGCTAGAAAACTAATCTTTCACAAGGTTATTGATTATCTTTAATAATAAGAGAGTATCCTTAATTCAGTTTTTTATTCTATCGGTGCTTCATCACCACTAGAATTTGGTCCGAACGAAATTGATACTCTCATACTTTTATTTATTATTTATTTTTCTTAGTTCGTCCAACAGATGAATAGTAAGTGCAATCACCTGCATGATAATTTGTGATGTTTCTGTGATTATTTAGTTTTTATTTAGTATCCAACAGCCTGGGCTCCATGTTGAGCTTCCTCATTGGTAAAACCTTCAAACTCAAGCTGCGAAATCAGTTCAGCCTTAGAAAAAGAACTGAAATCCAGATATTCCTGTGCTTTTATAGCTGCCTGTTCTTTCCAGTCTGCACCACATAGATCTGCACCATTGACAGCTTCTCCATTAGTAAAACCTTCGAACTCCAGCTGCTGAATCATACCTTTATACGAGAATGCAGTAAAATCGAGGTATTCTTTCGCTTTTATTACAGCTTGTTCATTCCAGTCTGCTCCACACTGATCGGTTCCATATATAGCTTCTTCATGAGAATAACCTTCGAATTCAAGTTGCTTCACAAGTCCATCATAGGAAAATGCAGTGAAGTTAATATACTGTTTTGCACTGCCAGCAGCATTTTTTTCTCCTAAGGTTGCACCATCATTGCCCTCTGGGTTAGGCTCAGGAGCAGTTACAGGTGGTTCTTCCTTCTCAGTTTCTATTTCTTCAACTTCATCTTCAACATCTACAGGCTCTTCTTCCTTTAGCTGTGACACTACAGGGTTCGCTTCTGCCATTTCTCCCGCAGTGTCGTTTCCATCCTCTTCCCCACCACTTAGTGCTATTCCGATGACAATAACGGCTAATACCCATACCCACCACTTCTTATAGAACGGCTTCCCCATCTTTCCACTTTTCATGACTTTCCCCCTTTAAAATTACGCACTTGTGCGGATTAGCTTTTCGGTGCTTCAAGGTTCAAGTATCCATTGATACCACATTATGCAGAAAACAGATTTTTTCGGTTGAACTGCTTTCTTTTTCTAGAAGTCTCTATATTTAATATAAGATCAAAGATGTCCATAAATACGGACTGTTCTTCAAGCGATCTTTTTCCAATACTTCTGGATTTAAAACATGTAGACGTCATCGAAATTAGTGGTTGAGCAAAAGAGGCTGATATAGCTTATTAATGCACTTTTTTGATGCACATACATTGAGTCTACAAAGTATACTGAATGATATTGTCATCAGAAATCATCTGACTACGGTAATATTTCGATTTCTGGACTCTACATATTCCTTGATTTTATCTTTTTGAAGTTGAGGATAGTTCTCTCTCAATCCTTCATAGAGGATTTCTAAATAAAGTGCACTGGCTTCATTTTTACCAACAACCCCGCAGTTGGTTACTGTCATTACAGGAATATTATGATAGGTTCCAAGCTCCTTTTCGCAGCCATACCAGCTTTCTGGTCGTGGTGTAGCTCCACCGTTCTCTTCTCTCCAAAGATGATTAAACTGTGTTCGTGTGATCAGGTAGGCAACACCATAGGCTTTTCCGGCTTTTGTCATATCCAGAAAGGATACACCCTTACCGTCCCATGAACGTGATTCCTTTCCGTAATACATGTCATAGGGGATGGTATAAGTCATCTTTGCCTTAGGAAGAGTTTCATCTACACATTCCTTATGATTTTTCACACCGTTTCTGAAAGAACCACCTTTGATGTAGCACAAAAACCGCTCATAGAGCATATTAGATCCGTATGATACATACCAGACCATATCTTCGCTTCCATTATCTTTTTTCCCCCAGGGTTGGTCCTCCTGCTTCACTAAATTCATGTCCTCCACTTCATGAAGATACTCATACACACCAACTTCAGGAACTGTTACTCCATCCATTTCAACTTCTCTTTTCTTCAAAGCATATAGGCTTCCTTCACCTTCAAGATTATTGATTCTCTTTAGCGTATTCTTATCGATGTAGTAGACTTCTCCTTTCACCTGGTTTCCTTCTCTGTTCTTGATTCCAGGATAGCTTCCCAGATTGTACAGTGCATGGCCATGAAGCACTGCATCTCCCAGGTAGCTGCTTTCTTTCAGAAAGTAGCTGTGATTACTGTTTCCATAGAGGAGTGTGCCATACACAAAGATCATTGCTCCATTTTCTGTATCCTTCATGCTGTTTATGGCTGATTCAGCTTCCTTAGTGAAGTCCTGTCCCCATCCATTTTGCACTCTACCAGTTTGTAGTCTCTCTTCCAGTATGGATCTGCCATATAGAAACACGCTGGTGAACGTAGGACAGACTTCAGGATACTCTTTGACGAACTTATGCATTCCAGCGAAGGAAAAGATTTCCATAGCATCAATAAGTCCTATGATCGCATCATGCCCTGAACCGCTGAATGTTCTTCCTGTCGCACCAAGAAGCCCTCTTTTTAAAGTATCCTCAAATCCTTCCAGCTCAGTTGCTTCACAGGGACCGTGCATTCTGATGAATGCCAAGATTGATACTGCAATATAGCTGGGTGTGTAAAAGAAGAGGACTCTAGAATCACTCGGCATTTTTTGAGGTTCATCAAGACCCCAGAACATCATTGAAGGATTCTTATCAAGTGGCTTGGCGTCCATGATAAGCTTTCGTGTGTATAGGATAATATCCTCTTTCCTCGCCTTTCCTGTAACCAGTTCATTTAGTCCATCTCTCATTTCACTGATGATCTGTTCGAAGGTTCTACCATTAAGTTCTTCCCGTCTTCTGAATGTGTTTTTCATTTTGTTTACCTCCCTAAATTTTGTTCTGCTTTTACTTTATGAACCTATCATAATATACAGACTTAGGGAATTATATGAAGCCGGGCTTCATCTTTCAAACGGTCCTTCTAGAATATATGTATACATTCGATTACTTTAGTAATCACCTGAATTTCTTCCCACTGATCCTACTTATTAACGTGCAAAATCTATCCCATTCATCCGGAAACTTATTATCACCATGCAGTAGAATATTCTTGCCACTTTTCCGAATTTCTAAACTCCACTGTGTTCCATCACATACATCAGACTGAATATACTTTGCCTTCCAATTTAACACCTTTAGCTTTTTCAATTCTTCAATAAACCTATCAAGAGTGTTCTGTTTGATAATCTTCTCATAATGGTCTTCAACGCCAGCACCCGAATTTCTCCATTTGAGTTTTCTGCTTGAAAAATCTATATCCATCTCATAAGAATCACCAAAGTAGCCTCCTACTGATGCTTTAATGCCGTCTATCTCATTGTATGCATTAGCGGTGAGAGTTTGTCTATCCCATTCATTTTTACAGTCTTTACAGAAGTATTCAGGATCAGATTCAGTGATGCAGCAACCACCCAGTTTTATTTTCCCTTCGCCAGCCATAACGAACGCTTCATAAGTTGGCATTCCATAGAGAATTTTAACAACATTCAACGAACCGCATCTTGGACATCTTTTATTGGAAATTTCCATATCGTCATCTCTTTTCTTAGTATTTGTTTGGAAGCTTCACTTTCCCTAATTGCCATAAATATCGATCAATATCTTTTAAAGTGTATTCATCAAGCCCGTAAAACCCTCTAAACTTTATAAGGATTTCCTTGAATATCAGAAACTCTTTTAGTTCATTTGTTTTGAAATCATAAAACTTATCGATATCTCTAAAATGCCTTAAGATCTTATCCACATAACTATCATAAATCGGGTAATCATAGGGCTTGTGATGGCTGCAGTATTTAGTTGCAAATGAGTAGAAATTTATGACGTTTCCTCTATCCATTTTTACTTTTGCAATATCATTAACAAGAGTAGCATCACTTACCTCCAAGCGTGCATCAATATCTAAATCAACAATATGTTTTGCTACAGTGAATGGCGAAAAAATATTTGTACTGTAGAAATCATTAAGTGATGATACCTTAATGAGAACATCTTCTATTTGTGTATTCTTTTCGTAGGTTCTGTGAAACAGTTTTTCAAGTGCATTTTCTTGAAGTGTATAATTTTCGAGGCTGTCCCATCTTCTTAAGTATTTATCAATTTCATTCTTGCACGGTTTCGGTATTATACTATCCTCTTCTTCAACAAGAGTTGTTTTGTTAACCTCTATCTTGGATTGTACATTAGTCTCTATGTTGATCCCACCGAAAGTCTTGTCTATGTATTCTTTTAGGACTTTTATAGAGCTCATATAGGTATATGAATTACTACGTGGAGATTTCATTTTTCTTGCATTCATAAAATACACTTCAAGTTTCTCTCGGCATAGTTCCATTGTTTTTTCATTTCTTAATGCTTCCCAAAACCCTATTCCAATATCATGTCTGCTAAGATAAAACGCATCACTAAGAACTACCCCTTTATCTTTTAAATGATTGTATTCAGCATCTAGATATTGTCTGAAACCCTCTCTTAGTTCTTCAATTACTATCTCCTCATTACTTATTGGCATATTTTCAACCTCCAGTCAATTTATTCTTCAGTAACAAGACAGCCTCGAATATGCATTCGAGGCTGTCTTGTTAATTGCATATTACGCTTATTTTGATAGAAGATATTAACTCTCTGTTTCTTGTGAAACCATATATTCTTCTCTGATCTTATCAAGTGTTTTGCCAGATTCTTTATGCACTGCAAATACATACGTTTGAATACTCGACCATCCATAAATTTCTTTTAGCCAAACATGCATCGATTTCTCTTGACCATCTACATTAACATTACCATTATCTAGAAGAGTAGCTTCATCTTCTTTTCCCTTCGCAGTTATCGTATCTCCCGCTTTTACTACACCCCATTCTAGCAAAAGATCAATTTTGGGTAAGGAACGTCTAGTCCTTTTCCTTTCTCTCGTTAGCGCCTGATCCATATTTTTATCCATGAGATTCACATAGAAATCATCATGATTCGTTACTGGCAATATTTTCTCAGCATAGAAATATACACCTTCATTAATTCTATATGGAGTTAACCGATAACAGCTCATATCAACATTATTACTGTTCAACCATGCAACTGCTGAGAGTGTTTGCTCATCAAAATCTGAGGCTACTAGTATAATTCTCTGCTTATCATTAAATGATTTCTCTGCTTCATTAACTATTAGAAATTCATTCAACTTTCTAATTCCTAATTCATACGAAGTCAATTCACCCAGTTCAAATTCATTTCGATATTTTTCAATATATGGCCCGTAGACTTTTTTTGCCAGTTCATCCGTCGTATTGATCGTAGCATAGCTTGCAGCATACCGTATTGCTTGAAATTCAAAAGCTTCTTTCCGGCTCTCTATATCTTTTCGATCCCTCTTAATTTCAATCAGAACTATATTCCCATTGTTATCAACTGCAGTAAGATCACTTCTTCCATGCTTTTCATTCTTCACTTGTCTACCAACAATAAGCAATGAATCCTCTTCGTCACTTATCATATCAATACTATTTCTGAGAATCTCTTCAATATCATTCTCAAGCATATTCAACTCTGATAAAGTCACTGGTTCAATCCTAGATGCTGATCTCCCATTAATATTGTACATTTACTCACCCCTTTCTTCGATCTAGTAATTCGCAAAATTAATTAATTCAACCAATATTGATTGAGTTTATCTTTTTCGGAAATTCAAAACTTGGATCTTTGGTTGTCAACACACTATTCAATGCATCAATATATTATTAAACTCCAAAAAACTGTAACAAACTGACTAAATATAAATACTTGTTAATTCTGTTTCAATCGAATTATTATTACTTTATCAAGAGAAATATCACCAATATTACAATGTTCACTTCCCCTTACATATGTCTTTAAGCCTAATGCATTGATAGTTCTATTGATGTATTCAACAAGTAATGCAGTTCTTCTTTTATATCCGAAACTAGTAATTATAGTTCTAAGTTTTATTCTGCAATATTTTTTTCCTGGGGTTAACGATAGTTTAAGCTTTATGACTTTAAAATAACTTGCAATCACATCCTGTTCAAACTCCTGATCACTCAACAGGTACTTACTACCCATTTCCTTTAAAATTAAATTTATCTCATCAACACAATCAAGATTTCCATCCATTTTATTCATCTCATGCCTAAACAAATTAATAAACTGTTTCTTTTCAATTTTATATTTTGCAGCTAGTAAATCTTCGCGTCTTTCCCACAAAGAATCCAATATTTCATACTCTTCTTTGATAGGCAAATTTGCTTTTTTTATGTAGACTGCTACATCAAATGCTGTGCATAGATATTTCATTGTTTATCACCCTTCACTAAATTACAGGTTCTACAAAGCAACTGTAAATTATCTGGAACTGAAAGACCTCCCCACTTCATTGGCTTGATGTGATCAATATGAAATAGTGCCTTCGTTGCATATTTTTTACCACATTTAGCACAAAAATAATTCCCATCATCGTCAATTGCCTTTGTATATACACCTTCTTTTAATTTTCGCGCATATTCCGGACATGCTTTTTGTATTTCATAAATAGTCAACTCTTTACAAAATCTGTCTGTTAGAATTGTATGTCCTCTTGGAGGAGGATAGTCCCCAGGATTGAAGATTTTATCTATTTCAGTCTCTAACTGTCTTTTGTAAAAATATTTATTTCCGAAGTAAATTCCTATAAGACCTGTCTCATCATCCCACAAGCTATTAATAAAATTTTCTGGCGCTTCGCTGTTTTAAGTGGGTGATATCATACTATATGCGCCAGGTTTCAGTT
>CAZXUT010000034.1:0-36971 GCA_964643785.1 uncultured Proteiniclasticum sp. | reverse complement strand
AGCAGGTTTTTTTACACCTGCTTTTTCAATATTTACCCAAACCCCAGAAAGAACCAAAATTAATTTACTGTCTGTTTTTTGATTTTTTTGGTTCTATTCCTGTGTTCTAAGGTATTCCTTTAATCCTAATTCCAGAATTTCAACAGCTAATTTAAGGTCTTCTATGTTGATGCAGTAGGAGAGTCTTACTTCATTTACTCCCAGTCCTTCTGTAAAATAAAAACCTTCTGCTGGTGCCATCATTAGTGTTGTATCTTTATAGCTGAATTCTGTCAGCATCCATTTACAAAAATTCTCTGCACTCTTTATTGGCAGCTTGATCATCATATAGAATGCGCCGGCAGGCTTTTCAACCTGAACATTTTCAATAGCGGTTACACCTTCAAAAAGAACATCTCTTCTTGCCTGATACTCTTTATTCACTTCATCAAAATATGATTGTGGTGTTTCGTATAAGGAGGAAGCTGCAATTTGTTCCAGTGTAGGGACACACAATCTTGCCTGAGCCATTTTCATCACCGAGTCGATGATCTCTGTATTCTTGGAAGCAATCAGCCCAATTCTAGCTCCACATGCACTGTATCGTTTACTGATTGAATCAATCAGTATCACATGCTGGCTGATTTTATCAATTTCAAGTGGTGAATAGAATTTCTGACCATCATAGACAAATTCACGATATACTTCATCAGAAATCAGATACAGATCATGTTCCAGACAAATTTCAGCGAGCATTTCGATTTCTTCTTTTGTATAAACTGCACCTGTCGGATTAGATGGACTTGAAATAAGAATTGCTCGAGTTTTATCTGTGATAACTTCTTTTATTTTTTCTTTACTTGGAAGATGAAAACCATCATCACCAAAAGTAGTCAGAGGTTTCACCTTACATCCAGCTATATCCGTAAAGGATGAATAGTTGGTATAGAAGGGTTCAGGAACAATGACTTCATCATCTGGATTACATACAGCGAAGAGCGCAAATTGAAGTGCTTCTGATCCACCGTTGGTTATGATGATGTTTTCAGGGTTAAAATCCAGACCATGATCTTTGTAGTACTTTATAAATGAATCAATTAGCACTGATTCACCTCGTGATTCCGAGTATTTCAGTACCTTATTGTCATAGCTTGCTAGTGCCTGAAAGAATTGTGGCGGTGTTTCAATATCGGGCTGGCCGATGTTCAGTCCTAATACCTTAAGGCCTTTTTTTCGAGCATCTTCAGCATAAGGAGATAATTTTCTGATTGGAGAGAACTTCATGTTATTTATTCGATTGGATAGTTTCATTAATAATACCTCATTTCTAATTTATAACTGATTATACACTATTCGTAATGCTTATTAAGCACTTTGGCTAATCGCTCTATACCTATTCTGATTTTATCCTCAGGCATACAGGAATAATTGAGTCTCATATAATTATTGTGACCACTTGATGCAAAGAAAGATGCGCCTGGAACGAAAGCAATATTTTCTTTTAAGGCTTCCTGCATAAGTTCTTTCGTGTCTATATCTTCTTTGACAGTGACCCATGTAAACAGTCCACCAGTGGTTTCGATGAAAGTGATGTCTTTATGGAATTTCTCTTTCATGGTGTTAATCATGACATCTCTTCTTTTAGAGTAAACATCTATGATCATCCTTATATGTTCATTCAGGTCGTATTTAGTCATATATTCTGCAGTGATTCTCTGATCTAGTGATGAAGTCTGAAGATCAGCTCCCTGTTTGATCTGAATGAATTTGTTGATGATCGTAGGATTGCCTACTACCCAACCTATTCTGAGTCCGGGTGCAAAGGTTTTGGAGAATGTGCCCAGATAGATTACGCGACCTTCGGTATCAAGAGATTTTATCGGATCCAGCTGTTCTCCGTTAAAAGTGAGTTCAGCATAAGGGGAGTCTTCTATTACGATTACATCATGCTTATTTGCAAGACTGATAAGTCTCTTCCTTTTTTCCATAGACATGGTAATCCCTGATGGATTCTGATAATCAGGAATTGTGTAAAGGAATTTTGGCTTTAGTCCACTTTCCAGAACTTCTTCAAGTTTATCCATGTTCATGCCATCATGCTCAAGCGGTATTTCTATGTATTTTGGATCATAAGCCAGGAAGGCATTCAAAGCACCAAGATAGGTTGGTGACTCGACTATGATTGTGTCGCCTTCATTGATAAACATCTTACCGGAAAAATCGAGTGCCTGCTGGGATCCTGAAGTAATAGCGATTTCATCAAGACCTGCTTTTATATTGACTGGATTCAGCCTCTGTGAAATGATAATCTCTCTCAGCTTTTTCAATCCTTCAGTAGGGCTGTATTGAAGAGCGGATTCACCGTCGTTTAACACGACGTCTTTTGCAACTTCAGCAATCTTTTCCAACGGGAATAATTCAGCAGCTGGCAGTCCACCAGCAAAAGAGATGATATCCGGTTGAACAGTGAGTTTCAAGAGCTCTCTGATTTCTGAAGCTTTAATTCTCTTTGCGCGATCTGAAAATTCTAATATCATATTCCACCCCCATAATTTAACATTATAAGTATAAACGTTTACAGAAAAAACCACAATAATGATAGAATTTTAACAAAGTGGTAAAGACACGTACAATTTAATGTAATTTATTGAATTATTAGTAGGATTAACTTACTTTTATTAATGAGTAGAATTAGGTTAACTACTTTTATTTATTTGTTATATTCGCTATAATAGAAATGTTGCCTATAATGACGAGTTTTATCAAAGTCAGTAAGGACATTGATATATATGTGAAAAAGGGGAAAAATATGTTAAAGAAGAAATATATAATTGAGACATGGGGTTGTCAGATGAATGAGGAAGACTCAGAAAAGCTGGCAGGCATGCTCAAAACCTTAGATTATGAAGAGACTTTATTCAGGGATAAAGCGGATGTGATCATATTTAATACCTGTGCAGTGAGAGAAAATGCAGAACTGAAAGTATACGGGAATCTCGGTGCACTGAAAGCAATCAAAAGCAAGAATCCTGACATGATTCTTGCAGTATGCGGCTGCATGATGCAGCAGAAAGGTATGCCAGAGGAAATCCTGAAGAAATACAAACATGTAGACATTGTTTTTGGAACACATAACGCTCATAAATTTCCGGAATATCTGGAAAGAGCCAAAACTGAGCATGCTCAGATATGCGAGATCTATGAAAAGGAAACCGAGATTGTTGAAGGTATTCCTATTGTAAGAGACTCAGATGTCAAAGCTTACGTGACCATTATGTATGGATGCAATAATTTCTGCACATTCTGTATAGTTCCATATGTCAGAGGAAGAGAGAGATCAAGAAAACCTGTAGATATTCTGAATGAAATAAAACAGCTTGTTGCCAAGGGGTATAAGGAAGTCACCTTACTAGGCCAGAATGTGAATTCCTATGGACTTAATCTGGACGAAGAGGTCAGCTTTGCAGATCTTTTAAGAATGGCGAATGAAGTGCCAGGAATTGAGCGCATCAGATTCATGTCAGCACATCCAAAGGATCTTCACATGGATGTGATCAGAGCAGTCAAGGAGTGTGACAAGGTTGTAGAGCAGGTTCATCTTCCAGTTCAGAGTGGTTCTACATCACTGCTGAAGAGAATGAACAGAAGCTATACACGCGAAGAATATATGAGTATAGTGGAGAATATCAAAAAAGAAATACCAGGGGTCGCACTGTCAACTGATATTATCGTCGGATTCCCTGGTGAAACGGATGAAGATTTTGAAGAGACATTGAAACTTGTTGAAGAAGTTAAATATGATTCTGCGTATACATTCATCTATTCCAGAAGAAAATATACACCAGCAGATCGAATGGACCAGCAGATTCCAGAAAAGATCAAACATGAGAGATTCAATAGACTGATTGAAGTTATCAACAGGAATGCGATTGCGATCAATAAGACTTATCAGGATCAGATTGTTGAAGTACTAGTGGAAGGTAAAAGCAAGAACAACGAAGACTTCATGCTAGGAAGAACAAGAACAGGAAAAGCGGTGAATTTCCCTGGAGATGAAGCATTAACCGGAAAACTTCTTCAGGTGCTGGTCACGAAAGCCAGATCTTTCAGTTTAATGGGAGAAATGATTAAGGATCAGATCTAATATAGAATCAGCGATTTAAACATCCTCTTTGCATTGAAGAGGATGTTTTTTCGACAACGCACGATTACTCAAGAAAATTTAAGTTGCTTTTGGTATACTGATAAGTAGATTAGTTAACGGAGGAATAAATATTATGGGATTAACACCAATGATGCAACAATACTTTTCAATAAAAGAGAATCATAAAGATTGCATCTTGTTTTACAGACTGGGTGACTTTTATGAGATGTTTTTCGACGATGCGGAACTTGCTTCTAAAGAACTGGAACTTGTTCTTACAGGAAGAGACTGTGGACTTGAAGAAAGAGCACCTATGTGTGGTATACCGTATCATGCAGCAAGTGGATATATTGGAAAGCTGATAACAAAAGGATATAAGGTAGGAATCTGTGAGCAGGTTGAAGATTCGAAAGAAGCAAAAGGGATCGTCAAGCGTGATGTTGTAAGAATCATAACACCAGGAACCATGCTGGATGAAAACTTTATGGACAACAGACGAAACAACTATATTATGGCGGTAACGGATACGGGTGAGCGCTATGGCTTGGCTTTTTGTGATATTTCCACTGGAGAATTTCAAGGGACTTACATCGAGAAAAGTCTGATTCAGCTGGACAATGAAATCAGCAAATTTTCTCCAACTGAAGTTGTAGTCACAGATATGGCCATCAGCGAGCATATACAAAGCAAGTGGAACATGCTGATCAATGTGAGAGAGATGGAAGAAGCAGTAGATAAAAGTGTCGTACAGAACTATTTCAAGAGCCTCTCAGGAGGGTATAACTCGGTGGTGGCTTCTGCATCAAGTCTTCTTCTGGCTTATCTTGAAGAAACACAAAAGACAGCGTTGACCAATCTTACCCATCTGGAAATCTATAATACAGAAGATAGTATGACGCTGGATGTGAACACCAAACGTAATCTTGAATTAACTGAAAATATAGTGGATAAAGGCAAACGGGGAAGTCTTCTATGGGTACTTGATGATACTTCAACCGCTATGGGATCAAGAAATCTGAGACGATGGGTTGAAGCTCCTTTAGTGAACAAAGAAATGATTGCCCGAAGACTGGATGCAGTTGAAGCGGTCTATAACAACCTGAACCTTTTAGAAGATCTGAGAGAAGCGTTGAAAGGTGTATTCGACATAGAACGAATTGTCTCTAAAATTGCGCTGAAATCCGTCAATCCGAAAGAGATGATCACCTTGAAGAAATCTCTGGGTAATCTGCCTGCCATCAAAGAGCTCCTTGGACAGATAGATTACGGTGAACTATCAAGATTAGCAGGTAAATTTGATCCACTGACTGATATTTTCGACCTTCTTGATAGAAGTATTGAAGAGGATGCACCAATGTCACTGAAAGATGGTGGCATTATTCTCAGCTCCTTTAATAAGGACATTGCTGAGCTTCGGGATATCAAGATGAACGGAAAAAAATGGATAGCTGAAATGGAACAGAAAGAAAGAGAATTCACAGGGATCAAGTCACTGAAGGTCGGTTACAACAGAGTCTTCGGATATTACATCGAAATCACAAAATCAAACTACAACAATATCCCTGAAGGAAGATATATCCGGAAGCAGACCTTGGCAAATGCGGAGAGATTCATTACAGAAGACCTGAAGATCATTGAAGATAAAATCCTAGGTGCGGAAGAAAAGCTGTCAGCACTTGAATATAAAGTGTTTGGTGAGATTCGGACTTCTGTTGAACTTGAGATTGAAAGATTGAAACAGATGGCAAGGATCATTGCTGATATAGACTGTTATCAGTGTCTGGCCAAAGTTGCAAGAGACAACAACTATGTGAAGCCTTTGCTTAATGAGGATGGTAAGATCGCCATTTCAGAGGGAAGACATCCAGTTGTGGAAAAAATGATGCAGAAAGGAGAGTTTGTCTCCAATGACTTAGCAATGAATCAGTTGGATCAGAGATTCCTGATCATAACGGGTCCGAATATGGCAGGTAAGTCAACTTATATGAGACAGGCTGCTTTGATCAGTCTTATGGCTCAGATCGGTTCCTTTATTCCTGCGAAATCTGCAAGCCTGCCTATTTCAGATCGTATCTTTACAAGAATCGGTGCCTCTGATGATCTGGCAGGAGGGAAATCCACCTTTATGGTGGAGATGAGTGAGGTTTCGGATATTCTATTGAATGCCACCAGCAGTTCTCTGATCATTCTTGATGAAGTGGGAAGAGGTACCAGCACCTATGACGGCCTGTCCATTGCCTGGGCTGTAATAGAACATATTCTCAAGTCGATTCCAGGCGCAAAGACATTATTTGCAACACATTATCATGAACTTACAGCACTTGAAGGAGATCTTGATGGCGTGAAGAATTACTCGGTTCTTGTGAAAGAAGTCGGTAAAACCATAGCCTTCCTGAGGAAAATTGTCCCCGGTGGTGCAGATGAATCCTACGGAATCGAAGTTGCAAGACTGGCAGGACTTCCCAAAAATTTATTAGGGAGAGCAAAAGAAATTTTAAGCAAGCTGGAGAAAAAGGACGCCAAGGTCATTAAGGGAATCAGCAGCGTCAAGGAAGAAAAAGAAGTGCTTCAGATTGGCCTGTTTGATTATGAGAAGGATCTTATGCTTGAAAAGCTTCAGGCACTTGATGTGATGAACATTACACCCATGGAGGCACTGAAAATTCTCTATGAACTGAACACTGAAGCCAAGGAGTTAAACTAATGGGAAAGATCAATATCCTATCGAAAGACACCTTTAATAAGATTGCTGCTGGAGAAGTTGTTGAAAGACCAGCTTCAGTGGCAAAGGAACTGGTAGAAAACTCTATTGATGCGAAGGCCACTGAAATCTATATTGAAATTATTGAAGGTGGAGAAAAGCTCATTAAAATAGTAGATAACGGAGAAGGTATTCTGGAAGAAGACTTGCGTAATGCCTTTCTTCCGCATGCCACAAGTAAGATCAGAACAGCAGATGACCTTTTTTCAATCAGCACCATGGGATTTCGTGGGGAGGCTCTGTCAAGTATCTCTTCTGTATCAAAGGTTCTCACCAGATCTAAAACCCAAGGGAATGATGGACGAGAGATTCTAGTGGAAGGTGGAGAAATCAGGTATGAGAAATTCTCTTCCATGGACCAGGGAACTTTAATGGAAATCAGAGATCTGTTTTATAATGTTCCTGCAAGAAAGAAGTTTTTAAAATCCACCTCTAGAGAAGCCTCCATCATATCGGAAATTCTGTCAAAGATTTCCATGGCACATCCGAAAGTATCTTTCAAGCTTGTGGTGGATGGAAAAGAGATTCTAAGAACGTACGGCACTGGAAATCAGAAGGATGTCATCAGACAGGTCTACAACAAAAAAGTGTATGAGAATCTATTCTATTTTGAAAATCATTTTGATTCGTTCAGTATCTTCGGGTACATCGGCAATGAAGAAATTTCAAGAGGATCTCGTTCGCATGAGACCATCTTTGTAAATAAGAGACTGGTTCAGTCAAAGGTTATTGCCACTGCAGCTGAGAAGGCGTTCAAGTCCTTTGCCACTGTGAGCCGTTTTCCTTTTTTTGTGATCAATATAGAGGTGTTTCCGGAAATCATTGATGTGAATATCCATCCGCAGAAGGCGGAAATCAAGTTTGAAGATGAAAGTCATATATTCAAGAGTGTCTTTGGAACAATTCACGGTGCGATGAGAGATGGTCTTAAAGATACCTTTGCCATTGAAAAAGAGGAGGAAGAGGAATCTTTTGAACAGCTGAGTCATTCAGCTGTCAATACACCCGTGTATATAGATATCCCTGTAGACACAATGAAAAAGATCGGTGCAGTAGTGACCGAAGGAAGAACAGAGTCGGATCAAAAGCCTGATCAGTCACTTTACAGCGCTTATGATAGTTCTGAGGAGAAGAAGATAAGAGAAGATCATGGACAGATGAGTAGAGACGAAGGGGTTGCCGGTTCTGATGCATTGGAAAGGTCCGCTAAGTTTCCCATGCCAAAAATCATAGGACAATTCAGAGACACCTATATTTTAACGGAGATCCATGATGAGCTCTACATCTTTGATCAGCATGCAGCTCACGAAAAAATCAATTTTGAAAAGTATATGCTGGGTATCAGAGAAGGTTCCGTAGCTTCCCAAGGGCTTCTCATTCCAGAAATTGTAGATCTAGATATGGAGGACCACCAGCTTTATATTGACAATAGAGAAGTCCTGAAGGAAGCCGGTTTTGTCATTGAGGATTTTGGAGACCGCAGCATTTCAATCAGAGAAGTGCCTTTATTTCTCGGTAAAGTCCAGGCGTCATCCTATCTTCATGAAATACTGGATAATATCAGAAATCTCGGTAAAGGGAACAAAGAGGACGTGAAGTATCTGAGGATTGCAACGGCAGCGTGTAAGGCCTCAATTAAAGCCTATGAGCCGTTGACGTTAGAAGAGATGCAATACCTCATTGATGAGCTCAGGTTCATAGAGGAGCCCTTTACATGCCCTCATGGAAGGCCTACGCTGGTTAAACTCACAGAAAAAGATATGCAGAAGATGTTCAGGAGAATTGTATGAATACTTTAATCATAATTGCAGGTCCTACTGGGGTAGGAAAAACAGAAATATCACTTAAACTGGCTGAAAGAGTCCATGGGGAAATTGTCTCCTGCGACTCCATGCAGATCTATAAAGGGATGGATATAGGGTCTGCAAAGGCAGATGATGAAGAAAGAAGAAGAGTCAGGCATCATATGATTGATATCATCACACCCTTTGATCCTTTCACAGTTTCGAATTACAAGGTCCTGGCCGAAAAAGCGATAGATGAGATACTATCAAAAGGAAAGATTCCTATCATGGTGGGTGGTACAGGTCTGTATATAGATGCTGTGATCAAGGATCTTTCATTTACTGAAGGTGGCAATGATGAGGCTTATCGTCAGGACCTTGAAGCTTTGGCGGAAGAAAAAGGAAAGGATTTTGTTCATGAACTTCTTCTGAAAGTAGATCCTGTCTCAGCGGAGCGGATTCATCCTAATAATTTAAAAAGAGTCATCCGTGCACTGGAAGTATATAAAGTCACTGGAAAACCTTTCTCAAGCTTTAAAGACACCAATAAACTGAACCCCAAATATGATGTTCAGTATTATTATTTAAACAAGAACAGAGAGGATCTTTATAAGGGCATCGATCAGCGTGTTGAAAAAATGCTGAGCATGGGACTTATAGAAGAAATCAGAACATTGATGAGTCAAGGACTTACAAAGGACTTTGTATCTATGAAAGGTATCGGATATAAGGAATTTATCAGTTATCTGGAGGATGAAATATCACTGGAGGAAGCGATAGACCTGGTTAAAATGAGATCAAGAAATTATGCGAAAAGACAACTGACCTGGTTCAGAAATCATGATTTCGCACAGGAACTAAATAAAGATCAGCTTACTGATGATGAAATTCTGGAAATTCTTGAAAAAAATGTATTTGCATAGAATGTATCGTAATAATGTATTATAATAAGACATAAGATATATAAACACACCTAAAAGAGAATTAGTTGGGGGAATCAAAATGAACAAAGTAATCAATAATTTTCAGGATGTATTCTTGAATGGTGCTCGAAAAACTAAGATTTCTGTTACGATTCATCTGGTTAACGGCTTTCAGCTGAAGGGGATAGTGAAAGGTTTTGATAATTATGTGATCGTACTTGACACTGAAGACAAACAAATGCTTGTCTATAAACATGCGATCACTACAATCACACCAAGTAAACCTGTCCTGATACTGGAAGATGAAAAAGAAGAAATCGAATGAAACTGAAGAAAGGGCATTACCAATAAGGTATAGCCTTTTTTTCATAAGCCTATTTTCATATTACATACTGATCGTTCATACAGATTTCTTTTATTACAAGTGCAACGCGTTTAAATTAAGGTCGAAATGTGATATACTAACCAATTGTATGTTGGTAAATAAAAATTAGATGACAAAATAGAATTATAGATTGACACAGAAGTGAAAGGAAGAAGTAAATGTATACTAAATCTCGGGAATATCTCATAAATGAATATAATATAAGCGCGGCAGCGCTTGATCTCCATGATCAGGCAATGGAGGCAATTGAGCCTCTGTTTAAAGAGTATGAAGCGATCAGAGAATATAATCAGTTTAAGGTGCTTAAAGCATTTCAGGAAGAACGGATCAGTGATTATCACTTTACAAATACGACCGGATACGGATATGGAGATGTAGGCCGAGATGCACTGGACCTTGTATATGCAAGAGTATTCAGAGCAGAGAAAGCGCTTGTGAGGCCTCACTTCGTCAGTGGAACCCATGCCATATCCTGTGTGCTGTATGGTGTCTTAAGACCTGGAGATATACTCCTTGCCATAACAGGAAAGCCTTATGACACGATTCATGGTGTGATCGGAATAGATCAGACCGAGGAAGACAAAAATATCGGTTCTCTGAAGGATTTCGGTGTTCAGTATGAAGAGATTGAGTTACTCAATAATCAGATCAATATAGACGAAGTGCTGAAGACACTAAGAAGAAACCCATCTGTTAAAATGCTTCATATTCAAAGAAGCAAGGGTTATGCATCCAGAAACAGCTTTATGATTGAGGAAATCGAAGCGGCGATCAAAGCAATCAGGATGGAATTCAAAGAAGTGATTATTTTCGTGGATAATTGCTATGGTGAATTTATTGAAGACAGAGAACCGATTGAAGTCGGGGCTGATATTGTGGCTGGCTCGCTCATAAAAAATGCCGGTGGAGGTATTTCCCCTACGGGCGGCTATGTCGCTGGTAGAAGCGACCTCGTGGATCTTGCATCCTACAGACTGACAGTTCCTGGACTAGGTGGTGAAGCCGGTTCTACATTCGGGGTCATGAGAACCTTTTTTCAGGGCTTGTTTCTAGCTCCGCAGGTTTCCATAGAAGCGCTGAAGACAGCAATCTACGCTGCCAAACTCATGGAAATTGCTGGATTTGAAGTGCATCCGAAAGCAGAAGTGAAGAGAACGGATATCGTTCAAGCCATCACATTCAGGGATAAGGATAAACTGATAGACTTTGTAAAGGGAATTCAATTTGGATCTCCTATAGATTCAAATGCCTCCTGCGAACCCTGGGATATGCCCGGGTACAAGGATCAGGTGATTATGGCGGCCGGTGCATTCATCCAAGGTTCCTCCATCGAGTTATCCTGCGATGCACCAATCAGAGAACCGTACACGGCTTACCTGCAAGGTGGACTTAGCTTTGATCATGGGAAAATCGGTATTCTTATTGCTGTATCAAGGATTCTCTAAAAAAACAGCCTGCTGTATGATATAATGAAATCAATTAACTTTAGACTTATTAATTTAAAATAAAATGTAAAAGGAGAATTAAATAGGCCGAATAATGGCCTAGATAAAATTTATGGATTCAAGTGATATAGGTTCCCAGTTGTTATTTATTGTCGTTCTCATACTTATTAATGCTTTTTTTGCAATGACTGAAATGGCGATGGTCTCTGCAAATAAAGTAAGAATCAACATGATGGTTGAAAAAGGAAATGTGAAAGCAAAGAAGCTGCTTAAAATTCTCGAAAAACCAAGTAATTTTCTATCAACAATTCAGGTCGGAATCACTTTAGCTGGATTTCTTGCCAGTGCGCAGGCTGCAACAGGGATAGCTGGACATTTGTCTGATTTCACAATCAGAATGGGTTTAAAGCTTCCTGAGCAGGCTTCCATTGTGATCATTACAATTATATTGGCTTACTTCACGTTGGTTTTTGGAGAACTGGTTCCTAAGAGAATCGCACTTCAGAACTCGGAAAGAATCGGAATGGCAACGGTTGGTATTATTGGAGTAATCTCCACAGTACTGAAGCCCTTTGTAGTACTACTTTCATTTTCCACCAATATTTTCGCGCGTTTGCTCGGTGTTGACAGTGATACATTGGAAGAAGAGGTTTCTTTAGAAGAAATCAGATCCATCATTGAGGTAGGCCGTGAAAAAGGGGTCATCAATGAAACTGAACGTGACATGCTGGATGGGATATTCGAGTTTGATAATAGACTTGCAAGAGAAATCATGACACCTAGAACAGAAGTGGAAATGATTGAAATCATCGAGCCGATTAATAATGTGATATCAAAAATCACCAACGGAAACTATTCAAGAATACCATTTTACCTGGATGAAGTAGATAATGTAGTCGGTATTCTCTATATCAAGGATTTGTTCAGGCAGCTGATCAACAAGGGGAAAGTTCATAATTTGGAAGATCTTCTCCGTAAACCTTATTTTGCACCTGAGAATAAATATATTGATGATCTGTTCAAGGAAATGCAGGTAGCCAATGCCCAGATGGCCATTTTATTGGATGAGTATGGCGGGTTCTCGGGTATTGTGACCATAGAAGATATTTTAGAAGAGATTGTTGGTAATATTTATGATGAACATGATGTCTTTGATGAATACATCAATAAGGTCACTGATAATATATATCTGATTGATGCATTGGTTTCAATCGATGATTTCAATGATGCGTTAGGTTTTGAGATTGATACCGACAATGCAGATTCCATAGGTGGATATGTTATTGAACGACTTGGCAGAGTACCTAAAAAAGGAGACTCCATCTTTTACCAAGGACACGAATTTAAAGTGCAGCAGATGTCTGGAAGAAGAATAAAAGTACTGAAACTGATTCTGGATCAGGAAAAAGTGGATAAAGATTACATTGATGCCAAAGGGTCATCCAAGTAAATTAGTTTTGGAGTACAGTTAAGAATTCAGAAATGATAAAAGCAAATGAAAACATCCTCTGGAAAATTCCAGAGGATGTTTTCATTTGGCAGATTAAATTTTAATATTTTCTATATAATCCCACAAGTTTTCCGATGATTTCACATTCTGTGACAATAATCGGTGCCATGCTTGAATTCTCAGGTTGTAGCCTGATATAGTTTTTTTCTTTAAAATATCTTTTGATTGTTGCATCAGTTCCGATGAGTGCTACTACAATATCACCATTGTTGGCGTTACTGGCTTTTTCGATAAAAGCAAAATCTCCATTATGAATTCCTGCTTCGATCATACTTTCACCTTCAACTTTCAGGATGAACAGATCATTGTCATGCTTCACGAATTTCAAAGGCATCTGAAAGTAATCTTCCACGTTCTCAACAGCAAGAACAGGTTCACCTGCAGTAATCTTACCTACCATTGGAATCGGAATCATTTCTATCTGTTTATTCATCAGTTCAGTAATCATAAGAGCTCTCGGTTTAGAAGGATCTCTTTCAATTTTTCCATCTTCTTCCAGTTGAAGTAGATAGGAATGTACTGATGAAGTTGATTTTATATTTAGAGCCGTACAGATTTCACGCACAGAAGGAGGATATCCTTTGGCTTCAGTATAAGAAAGAACAAAGTTGTAGACAAGCTCTTTCTTTAATTGACCTTTTTTCATATTATTTCACCCCGTGATTATTTTATAGTGATTATATCATGTATAGAGCCAATAATCAAACGAGCGTTCTAATATAGAGTGAACATTCTTTACGCAGGAAACAGGAATCACTAGATAAGGAAGTGCTACAATGAATCCAAAAGTAGATAGGCAAAATTTAGACGTTTTCAGAAGAAATTCTAGCATTATCATGGTAAAATAGAACGGTAGAGACAGTTAGCAGGATAAAAAACTTAATTCTGAATGCCAGACTGTTAAATGAAAATTGGAGGTATACTATGTCAATTCATATTGAGGCAAACAAAGGTGATATTGCAAAAACAATTTTACTGCCAGGAGATCCATTAAGAGCTAAATTCATTGCTGAAACATTTCTGGAGAATCCTAAACAATACAACAATGTCCGTGGAATGCTTGGATATACAGGAACATACAAGGGTGTAGAAGTATCTGTTCAAGGAACTGGAATGGGAATTCCATCCATTTCGATTTATGTTCATGAACTGATTCATGAGTATGGTGTCAAAAATCTGATGAGAGTAGGAAGCTGCGGGTCCATGCAGGAACACGTAAAAATCAGAGATGTCATACTGGCAAGCTCCGCTTCCACAACTTCATCAATCAATAAAAACAGATTCAGAGGAATGGATTTTGCTCCAACTGCAAGTTTTGAGCTCCTTCACACCGCATATACTAAAGCAAAAGAATTAGGAGTGAATGTACATGTTGGTAACGTATTAAGTTCTGATATTTTCTACGATACAACTGGAGCGGCAAAATTATATATGGATGCTGGAACGTTAGGTGTAGAAATGGAAGCTGCAGCACTCTATACTGAGGCTGCTTTTGCTGGCGTAAATGCACTGACACTCCTGACTGTTTCAGACAGCTTGATCACTGGAGAAGAGACAACAGCTCTGGAGAGACAAGAAACATTCAAGGAAATGATGAAGATCGCTTTAGAGACAGCTGTTGCTATGGCAGAAGCTGAATAATAATCAGTCTCAGGAAGTTTAAATTATTTTAGATCAGTAAAAAGAGAAGCATTGCTTCTCTTTTTTTATTGAAACAACAATTTTTTATTGATTATCAATAAAAACAATGATATATTAGATGTATAATAAATAATTAATTCAATCAAGAAGATGAAATGACCAATATTATTGAGAAAGCAGGGGAATTTTATGAAGAGAATGACCATTTCACTATTTCAGATCGGTATACTGTTTATTACTTTATGTATCTTACTTCTGGCCATATTCTGGCTTCCTGGAGTTGCCGCATTATTTGCCGAAGATGCACCAGAATACGCATATCTCCAATATCCACTTCTCGTTTCAATTTATGTGACGCTGATTCCATTTATGGGTGCAATCATTGAAGGAATGAGATTAAGTAGAA
Organism: uncultured Proteiniclasticum sp.; assembly: GCA_964643785.1. Lineage (GTDB taxonomy): Bacteria > Bacillota > Clostridia > Clostridiales > Clostridiaceae > Proteiniclasticum. The sequence goes on along the minus strand of CAZXUT010000034.1, from coordinate 21,993 downwards.
GAGTAGCGAAGAATGAGGCTTTTAGTGATGAATCTGTGATGCATCTGAAAAGAATAAAGATTTGTGCATTTGTGATTTCATTTCTTTATTTTTCAGGAGGGATTATTCTTTATCAGCTGGTGGATCTGGCTCCGGGGATAGCACTTCTTGGAATCATCATCATGCTTGCATCGCTGATGATTGGACTCATCAGTGGAATACTGGAAGAATTATTAAGAAGGGCATTAGAGATCAAAGAAGAAAATGATCTCACTGTATAAGAGGTAATGAGATGAGTATCATTGTAAATATTGATGTTATGCTAGCCAGAAGAAAAATGAGTGTTACAGAGCTGTCTGATCGAGTAGGAATAACCTTGGCCAATATATCAAATCTAAAAACAGGAAAAGCCAAGGCAGTAAGGTTTACAACACTTGACGCAATATGTAGAGCGCTTGATTGTCAACCTGGAGATATTCTTGAATTTAAAGATGAAACGGAAGAATAGAGTAATCAGATACGTGAGGAGGGATGACCATGGATTTTGAAAAGCTGAAGAGAATAGAAGATGAATTTGAGCGTATTGCTGCAACCTATGAGATTTTCCAGGAAGATACCAGGCTGAACTGGTCGCAGGCGGCTCGTGTTGAGTTTCTGACAACAGTGAGATACATAGAGAAGTATCTCAGGCCGGGTATGAAAATACTGGACATCGGTGCTGGAGCAGGTGAATACAGCATCCACTTTGCCAAGAAGCATCACGAAGTGCATGCATTGGAACTTTCCGAAGCAAATATATTGTCATTCAGAAAGAAACTGAAAGAGGACATGAATCTTTCTCTGATTCAGGGAAATGCCATTGACTTATCCATGTATGAGAATGAATCTTTTGACATCGTACTTCTATTTGGTCCGCTGTATCATTTAAGTAGAGAGGAAGACAGGCAGAAATGTATCAGTGAGGCAAAAAGAGTACTTAAAAAAGACGGTTTTTTATTTTTCTCTTTTATCAGTAATGACATGGTTATTCTGACTGAGTTCAAGTACAGGAAGAACTTCTTTCTGGAAGAAACATATGATTTTGACACTTTCAAGGTGAATGATTTCCCATTTGTCTTTTTTACACTGGACCAGTGCAGATCCATGATGAAATCAGCGGAAATTGATGTGATTGCGGAAGTGGCATCAGACGGGGTCTCGGAACTGCTGCAGGATGAGGTTAATGCTCTTGATGAAGTTTCCTACGCGCAGTATCTTAAATATCATTACTATACTTGTGAGAAACCGGAAATGCTTGGGAGAAGTAATCATCTCCTTTTTATAGGCAGGAAATAGAAGATTACCATAGGGATGACATAGTTTATCTTGGATATAGCAGAACAATCCAAGGTGATCATGAGAAGTTAGTTTAAGAATCTCAAAAGCGTTAGACTGATTCGCTCGAATATATAATTGTGGAGGAGGAATATATATTAAAAAACAATATAGATATATAATATCGATTCTCACAGTTGCTATTATACTACCTGTGTTTTTTTCACAATCCATAAATAGAAGAATTTCAGACTCTTTAGGAATCGACATACCTGGAAGTATTAAAATAGATTATGAGGATACTCATGGAGGATTTCATGGAGATGGAGAGACTATTGCAACTATAGAGTTCAATAAGTCCATTGCAGAAAAGATCCGGAAAGATATAGCAGATAATATGAATTGGAACAGCCTGCCATTAAGCGAGAACCATGACATTCTGATGTATGGTGGAACAAAGGAGGGTATCACTTTTTCATATAACTATGCTGAGCTTCTGAACATGCCTCGCATAGAAAACGGGTACTGGTTTTATGAAGACAGACAGCCTGAAAGTACTTTATCCAGGGAAGAAGAGGATTTAATTCCTTTACTTTCCTATAACTTCACCATAGCAATCTATGATCTTGATACAGATACTCTGTATTATCTGGAAAATGATACATAATTATTGAATGAGCTTATGAAGCCTCCTGACAGCAATATTTGCAATATGATTATTACGCTTGTTATAAATGTGGAAATGCTTGGGAGAAGAGAGTAATCTTGGTCCATTTGAGAGAAAATAGAAGACTTTTTCTCGAATCATTGATATTGTTTTATTCAAATGCATTAAAATAATCCTTTGACATTATAATAATACTTGCACTATACTGTGAATATAACACAAAACGAAATAGTACATTAGGTATCTTTATTTCAGGTAAAGATTTAATAGGGAAAGAGGTTAGAATCCTCTACAGCCCCCGCTACTGTGTACAGGGATGAAATCTTCAATAACCACTGAGTGAAACTCGGGAAGGTGAAGAGAGTAAGATGATCTGTAAGTCAGGAGACCTGCCTAATTGTAGTTAATTACATTTCATAACTTCGGAGGGAGGTTTGTGAGTTTTTTCTTTTGCAGAAAACACATGACTTTCGTCATGTGTTTTATTTTTTGACTTTTTTATTTTTAAGGAGGTTTTATGAAGCAGATTATTATTGCAGGAACCTGCAGCGGTGCAGGGAAAACGACAATCAGCATTGGAATCATGAAAGCTTTGTCAATGAGAGGGTATAGAGTGATTCCATTCAAGGTGGGACCTGACTATATCGATACAGGATTTCATGAAGCGGCTACGAGGATTTCTTCAGTCAATCTGGATCTATGGATGGCTGGTGAGAACAACACCAAGTTCATCTATGAGAATAACAGAAAAAATGGTGATTTTTCTGTAACAGAAGGTGTCATGGGGCTCTATGACGGATTAGGCGATCCTGAAGCAACAGGGAGTACAGCCCATATCGCCAAGGTGCTGCGTATACCGGTAATCCTCGTCATAGACGGAGAGAAAACGGGAAGCTCAGCTGCTGCCACTGTACTTGGATTCAAGGAATATGACAAAGAGGTGAATCTTGCAGGCGTCATCGTCAATCGTGTGTCATCAGAGTCCCACTATATGCTCATCAATGATGCCATTCTACGAAAAGTCGGGATTCCTTGTCTCGGATTTCTTCCACCAGATCCAGCTATGAGCATCCCATCAAGGCATCTGGGACTTGTTCCTCAGACTGAGACGGAAAGTAGCGAGGAAATCATCGAAAAGTTAGCTCGCCTGATTGAAAAGAATATCGATCTGGATAGAGTAGAAAGAATCGCGCAAGAAACAAGGAGCCGATCGCTTCTACCTGACCCACGAGCGAATCTCAGGAACATAGGAAAAGGGTTAAGGATTGGTATAGCTATGGACGATGCTTTCTCCTTCTACTACAGGGATAACATTGAGCTTCTGAAGTATATGGGGATGGAACTCATTTACTTCAGCCCGCTTAGCGATGTCACATTACCACTAGATCTGGATGGGCTTTATCTGGGGGGAGGATTTCCTGAAATGTTTGCACAGAAACTGTCATCAAACATCTCCTTTCTCAGGTCCATTCATGATGCAATGGAGAATGGACTTCCTGTCTATGCAGAATGTGGGGGATACATGTATCTTACAAAAGGCATTGTAGACCTGGAGGAGAACTATCATTCCATGGTGGGATTTCTTAAGGGCTTCTCTCGAATGACAAAAAAACTCCAGCGTTTCGGATATGCGGAAATAACAGACGGGTATGGGAATCATTTCCGAGGGCATGAGTTTCATCATTCAGAATGGATGGGTTCATCTTCTGTACTTCCTGCTCTATCGCTTAGAAAGCCGTCAGAGCTACACAAAGATATCCGCTGGGCATGCGGACAGAGAAAAGGGAACGTACATGGAGCATATGCGCATATTCATTTCTACAGTAATCTCGAAGCAGTAGGAAGAATCTGTGAATCTTTAGTGAAAATTAAGGAGTCGAAAAATGGAGAGATCAGAATCAATGAAAAAAAATAAAAATCAGGTGCTTGTTCTAATGAGTCTGCTTGTGGCGTTCAGTTATCTGGGCTCTCTCATTAAGATACAGGGTAGCATCGCATTAGATGCCCTTCCAGCCTATCTGGGCGCTCTTTTACTGGGACCGCTTCCTGGTGCAGCCATAGGATTTATGGGACATCTTCTGACCGCTTTGACCAGCGGGTTTCCTATGACAATGCCGCTTCATCTGTTTATTGCTTTAATGATGGCTCTCACTGTGGGACTTTTTGGCCTGACTGCGAAGAAGGCTAGTGTATTTTTGGCTTCAGCGGTGGGGACTTTAATGAACGGACCCCTAAGCACCTTCGGTGCTTCTTATCTTGCATCGCTCTTAGGGCTCGGATTTTCTGGAAGAATGATGTTTTTTGCACTGATTCTTCCTCTGACAATCACGTCATTCGTGAATATTTCCGGGGCAGTAGTTCTATATAAAATTATGAAGGCAAGAAATGTAATTGGTGGATATCATGAAATATCGTGACCTGAATCTTGTTCCATGGGATGAGGAAACCTATCTTGTGGTATCCTGTGACAGTTCTGGCGGAATCGGTAATAAGTCAGACGATAGGATTAAGGTATCGCCAAGGAAACTGGGTTTTTATACCACACAGGTGGCACTGATGGAGATGCTTTCCATAGGTGCAAGACCACTTGCACTATCCAACACCTTATCAATAGAGATGAACCCTGATGGAGATGAAATCATCAAAGGAATTCATGATGCGCTACACCTTCTTCTGGATCCAGTCCAGGTGGAAGTTACAGGAAGCACGGAAGAGAACATAAAGGTCACTCAGACGGGCATGGGGATCACGCTAATGGGTAAAGTAAATATAAAAGAATTCCGATTTCCAAAGACCTGTGAATGTGATCTGGCTGTAGTTATAGGAAAGCCTATGGTGGGAGAAATGGTGCTAAAGGCAGATCAATCTGAGATGTTCAGCCTTGAAACTTTACAAAGAATCCTTGGGAAAGAGTATATTCATGAAATGGTTCCGGCAGGGTCAAAAGGAATCATTCATGAAATCAGGGAACTGGAGAAAAGAGAGGGACTTGTTTTCAGTGCGTCAAAGACTGAGCCTGTGGACCTATACGCATCTTCAGGTCCTGCAACATCCGCACTGATCACCATTGAAAAGAAAAATCTTGGTGTACTACGAAAAGATGCAGGAATACCAGTATATGTAGTCGGTGAATTTGTTAAGAAAGAAAGGGGCTGAGTCCATGGGGAAAGTCATTTTAGTTACCGGTGGTGCAAGAAGCGGCAAGAGCAGTTTCTCGGAAAGAATGTTATCAGGCAGTAAAAATGTGCTCTATATCGCCACTGCCACCGCTTTTGATGAAGAGATGCGTGAAAGGATCAGGCTTCATCAGAACCAGAGATCAGAAGACTGGGAGACCCTCGAAGCCTTTGATGAACTGGAAGAGAGACTTGCTGAGAGGGACAGGATCTATGAAGCGGTTCTTCTTGACTGCATCACGGTGATGACTACAAATCTTCTGTTTCATCATCAGGACTTTGATGAGCATAATCTTACCGTGGGTTTCTGGATGGACTTTGAAAAAGAGGTTCAGCTGAAGCTGAAAAAGCTCATCAGAAAGGTACGGACCATATCGGAAACGTTCATCATGGTCACGAATGAAATCGGAATGGGACTGGTTCCTGAGACTCCTTTATCCAGGAACTTCCGCGACATTGCAGGACGGATTAATCAGATGCTGGCAGATGAAGCGGATGAAGTCTACTTTGTGGTATCAGGGATACCGATGAAAATTAAAGAGAGGAATCTGTCATGAATGCTTTTCTTCTTGTTATTCAGTTATTTACCAAAATACCGGTACACAAAGAAATCAGATTTGATGAAGAACAGTTCAGAAAGAGTATCGTCTTCTTTCCTGTAGCAGGTTTTCTGATCGGTGGACTTCAGGCAGGAGCTGCTGCAGCGGCAAATCTCATCTTCAGTAAGGAAATCAGCATTCTTCTTTCTATGGGTGTTGTCATGTTTCTGACAGGAGCACTCCATCTGGATGGGCTTGCAGATACCATGGATGGAATACTATCTGCCCGAAAAAGAGAACAGATGCTCACCATCATGAAAGATAGTCGTATTGGCACCCATGGTGTCCTTGCACTTGTCTTTTCGATTCTACTGAAGTATTTGCTTCTCACGGAAGTAGATGATGCACTTTTACTGCCAGTTCTTGTAACCTTACCCATAGTCGGAAGAACGGCCATGGCTATGATGTTATGGGGTTCCCGGTATGCAAGGACGGAAGGGCTGGGGAATCTGTTTATAGGAAAAACTTTGCCTAGGGACTCCTTTTCTGCAGCACTGGCAGGTGCAATCCTTATCTATGTGTTTACAGGAGTCAATGGCATCTTATCTCTTATCCTTGTCCTAGGGTGCTCCCTGTTATTCAGAAGACATCTCTACAAAGTATTGGGTGGTCTTACAGGAGACACTTTAGGTGCGATAAATGAACTTACTGAACTGATTTATATTCCCTTGATCATACTGCTGTCAGAAGGAGGCGCTCTAATATGACCAGATACTACTTTGTTCGTCATGGAACCACTGATTACAACAGAGACGGGATCTATTTCGGTGTGACGGACTGTCCATTGAATGAGGATGGCATACTTCAGAGTAAAAAGCTGAGCGCTCTTTTATCCGGAATTCATTTTGATGAGATCTTTACAAGTCCTATGAAAAGATGCACTGACACAGCCAGGCTGATTACAGTACTAAAAAAACCAGAAGTATCTGAAGCGCTTCTGGAAATGGACTTCGGTCTATGGGAAGGAATGCATTACAAGGAGTGTATGGAGAAATATCCTGAAGAATTCAGAAAATGGTCTTCAGATTACAGGTCTTGTGCACCACCGGAAGGTGAGAAATACAGTGACTTTTATGAAAGAGTCAGTGGATTCTATCATGAACAGCTAAAAAAGGAGGAAGGCAATGTTCTGATCGTCTCCCATAAAGGAGTGCTTCAGCTTTTGACCTCTCTTCTTCTTACTGGTGATGACAGCCTGTTCTGGAATTTCAACTTTCTACCTGGAAAATACAGCATTCTTGAAAAAGAATCTGGTCACTGTACCATAAAACGATTAAATCTATAGGAGGATGCTGCTATGGCTAAAAATATAATGATTCAAGGAACATCATCATCCGTGGGAAAGAGTATTCTGACTGCGGCCTTATGCCGTATTTTCACGCAGGACGGATACGATGTAGCGCCATTTAAATCTCAGAACATGTCACTCAATTCTCATGTGACGGTGGAAGGGCATGAAATGGGAAGGGCTCAGGTTCTGCAGGCGGAAGCTTCAAGAAAAGTGCCCCATGTAGCAATGAATCCGATTCTTCTAAAACCTACAACAGATCATCAGTCTCAGGTCATCGTCATGGGAAAAGTGTTAAAGGATATGACTGCAGCGGATTACTTCGCGTACAAACAAGAGCTGAAGGAGGTGATTCTAGCTGCTTACAGAAGTCTTTCTAATAAAAATGACATCATTGTGATTGAAGGAGCAGGAAGTCCTGCTGAAATCAATCTCAAAAAGGATGATATTGTCAATATGGGTCTTGCGGAAATGGTGGATGCGCCTGTGATTCTGGTGGCGGATATTGACCGAGGGGGTGTCTTTGCTTCCATCTATGGAACTGTGATGCTGCTGGAAGAAAAGGAAAGAAAACGAATCAAAGGCATCATCATCAACAAATTCAGAGGAGATCAAGCTTTACTGATGCCAGGGATAGAGCAGATTGAAAGCCTCACTGGAATCAAGGTCTTGGGAATCATTCCTTACTTCTCGCTGGATCTTGATGAGGAAGACAGTGCCTTGGACTGGTCAAAATTTTCAGAGACTTCAGAAGCAGAACTTGAGATTGTTGTGATAAGACTACCACATCTATCAAACTTCACAGATTTCCATCCGCTGTCTGTCATTGAAGGAGTGAACCTCAGATTTGTGGATCTTACTGAGAATATCGGCCATCCGGATCTTCTCATTCTTCCAGGAACCAAGTCGACAGTGGAGGATCTTTTGAGGATCAGAGAATCCGGAATGGACAGAAAAATCATACAATGTCATGAAAATGGAACTTCCTTACTGGGCATCTGCGGAGGCTATCAGATTCTTGGAAAGACCATAAAGGACCCCCATGGTGTGGAAACCACCAAGCCAATTACAGAGGGATTGGGCATCATTGATATGGATACAAGTTTTAAAAGGGAGAAAAATACATTTCTTGTGGAAGGGAAAAGCCATTTCAGTGACTCGAAGATCTTTGGGTATGAGATTCATATGGGGGAGAGCAACCACAAAGAAAAGCATGAGCCATTAGTGATCATTACAAAGAGAAATACAGAGGATGTCCATCCGATGGAAGAGGGCATAATAGATAAGGAGAAGGGTGTTATCGGGACTTATGTTCATGGCATCTTTGACAATGGTTCTTTTACGAGAGATTTCCTGAATTATCTTTGTCATAAGAAGGGAATCAAGCCATTACAGGCTGAAATCAGAGATTTCTGGATACATCGGGATGCGGAAATTGAGAAACTTGAAAATATCGTGCGTGAAAATCTGAATATGGAGAAGGTCTATGAAATACTTAATGAATATTGAACTGACACATATTCTCTTCGCACTCTTCCTGGATTTCACGCTGGGCGATCCTGAAAGGCTTTATCATCCGGTGAGGGGGATCGGTTTATTCATCACAGAATCTGAAAAAATTATTTTCATGAAGAAAGGATCAAAAAGAACCGAGAGGATATATGGGTTTATATTGTGGGCTGTGACGGTTTCTGGCAGCTTCCTGACCGCTTCTCTGATACTCTGGATTTCCTGGAGTATCCATCCGATATTCTATACCATGATGAATATTATCCTGATCTGGCTTGGGATTGCTGCCAGGTCTCTAAAAAGAGAAAGCATGAAAGTGATGATCCCCCTGGTGAAGGAAGACATCTCCAGTGCGAGAAAGTACCTTGCTTATATCGTGGGAAGAGATACTCGGAATTTAAATCAGGAAGGCATCATCAAAGCAGCTGTGGAAACTGTGGCGGAAAATACATCCGATGGCGTCATTGCACCGCTCTTTTATGCACTCATTGGCGGAGCACCGCTTATGTGGGCTTATAAAGCCGTGAACACCTTGGATTCCATGGTGGGCTACAATAATGAGAAATACTGCGACCTAGGGTATGTTTCAGCGAAGATGGATGATCTTTTAAACTATATTCCGGCACGAATGACTGCAGTCTTCATCATGGTTTCTTCATTGATGCCAGGATATTCCTTCAGTGGGAGCATCCATGCGTGGAGAAGAGATAGAAGAAATCATAAAAGTCCCAATTCAGGTCATCCGGAGGCAGCAGTAGCAGGTGCTCTTGGCATAAGGCTTGGTGGAGATGCAGTCTATGAGGGAAAGGTTGTATTGAAACCTTTTCTGGGGGAAGCAAAGAGAGTACCGGAAGCTGTGGATATTTTAAGAGCAAATAGGCTGATGTATAGTTCAGCAATTCTGTTCTTCTTCTGGATGAGCCTGTTGATGCTACTGATGAAAGGAGGTGATATAAATGAATTATCATGGTGGTGATATCTACCAGTATACTCATGAAGTGACGGATTTCAGCTCAAACATCAATCCTCTGGGCATTCCTGAGCAATTCAGAAAGGTCCTAAGTGATGATCTTTCCTGCCTCACAAGGTACCCAGACAGAAGGTATAAAAAGCTGAATGCCTCCATTAAAAAGTATCTTCAGCTGGATGATGAAGCCGTTATCGTACTAGGCAACGGTGCCATTGAAGTGATCTACAAAACAATACAGGCATTGCCTGTGAAGAGGGTTGTCATAGCTTGTCCGACTTTCTCAGAATATGAAAGAGCAGCGTCTTTATCAGGAAAGTCTGTACTTGAAGTTGTGCTCTATGACAAAGAAGGAAGACTGGATATGAATGAGCTTGTTAATCATATAAAGGAGCATGATCTCGTTATTCTCTGTAATCCAAACAATCCTACAGGAACACTGACATCACGTGAAAATCTTCTGGAACTTAGTAGAACCCTTCAAAATAAACAGGGATATCTCATGATTGACGAAACCTTTATTGAATTTACTGGAGGCTATCCCAAAACCAGCGTCATCGATAGTAAACTGGAGAATCTCATTGTCATAAGAGCGCTTACGAAGTATTTCGGGATGCCAGGGATCAGGCTCGGATATGGCGTATTCCATCAGAAAGTCATAGGCAAAAATGTAGATGAACTCATGGAGCCCTGGCATATCAATGCCATAGCAGATTTTGCTGGGCAGACGGTACTGCAAGATACGAAGTATCACGAAGCGACTAGAAAATGGATCGTTGAGGAAAGAGCTCTATTTATGAAAGAACTGGAAAAACTAGACTGTTTCACTTTTATTCCTACAGAATCTAATTTCCTTCTTATGACCTCAAGAAAGCATAAGGCGGTTGAGATACAGAAAAAACTTCTGAAGTCAGGGATTCTGATCAGATTACCTGTAGGATTCAAAGGTCTTTGCGAATATGATTTCAGGATTGCCATAAAGGACAGAACCTCAAACAGAAGACTGTTTACTGAACTAGAAAAAATTGATCAGAGTTAAAGAGCAGATACAGAAGAGATCCCTATAAATGAATGAAAAAAGCTGATGAAATTAAGAAATTAAGAAATTAAGAAATAATGGAGTGATTGAATTGAAAAGAAAAATAATGACCTTATTAACTGCTGTAATTCTTACTGCAAGTGTTTTTACCGGATGTAGTGCGAAAGAAGATCCAAAAACACCTGTTGAGAATGGAACCATAGAGACACCTGAAGAAGTTGAAAATGTTAATGAAGAAAGTACAGTTTATCCATTAACCATTGAAGATTCATTCGGAAATACGGTTATTCTAGAGAAAAAACCGGAAAGAATTGTATCCGTTGCACCGAGCCTTACGGAGACTGTATTTGCTTTAGGGGCAGAAGAGCTCCTCGTGGGTAGAACAGATTATTGTGATTATCCAGTTGAAACTGCTGGAGTCGAATCCGTTGGTACATTGAAGGAACCCAATATCGAGAAGATCGTAGAACTGGAAACAGACCTGGTCATTGCCTCCACACATTTCAGTGATGACGTCTATGAGAAGCTGAAAGAAATTGGCATCCAGGTAATTGTTCTGAATCCTAATGACAGTTTTGAAGGCGTATTCAGTGTCATTGACGCGATTGGTTCGATTACAGATGCAGGAAGTGAGGCTGAAAACCTGATAGAGGATATGAAAGTCTCTATAGAAGATGTAAAGAGTAAAGTGAATGGACTAGAAGCGCCTAGCGTGTACTATGTAGTCGGGTATGGAGAATTTGGAGACTACACCGCGGGTGGAGGTACTTTTATCAGTGAGATGATCAAGCTTGCCAACGGAAACAACATTGCTGACGATGTGGAAGGATGGAGCTACAGTATTGAAAAAATAGTGGAACATGACCCAGATCTTCTGATTGTTTCTAAGTACTATGATGCAAAACAAGGCGTGATAGAAGCGAACGGGTATAAAGAATTAACTGCAGTCGCTGATGGGCATGTCTTCGAAATAGACAACAATCTCATTGACAGACAAGGTCCCAGACTTGCTGAAGGATTTGAAGCTTTGGCTAGAATCATTCATCCCGATGCATTTAAATAGGTGAAGAGATGAGTTTTATTGAAAGGAAGGGATTTTACAGATCCCTTTTCTTCCTTTTCCTCCTAGGTCTTGTTTTGCTGGGCATATTTGTGAGTACGCTAGGCGCAGCTGATATTTCATTTATAGATGCCTTGGCGATTCTGATCAAAAAAGTGCCTATAATCGGAGAGCTGATCATAAATGAGGATGGGGTGAAAACCCATGAAATCATCATGCTGAATATCAGACTACCCAGAGTGATACTATCGGCAGTAATCGGGATGGGTCTATCAGTGGTTGGAGCTGCCTTTCAAGGGATGTTTAAAAATCCCATGGCTGATCCATATATCATCGGTGTTTCATCTGGAGCAGCGCTGGGAGCAAGTATAGCAATAACTCTCGGAGGCCAAGGGATACTGAGTTCATTTATGTCTGTTCAGTTTATGGCGTTCTTAGGAGCGATTATTACGGTGATCTGTGTATATGAGATTGCAAAAGTGGGTACAAAGATTCCGTCAGTCACACTACTTCTGGCGGGGGTAGCTGTCAGTGCAATGGCTTCAGCCATGATTTCGGTACTGATGATTTTTAATAGAGATCAGGCTGACAGTATTATTTTCTGGACCATGGGGTCTGTAGCGGCTTCCAGATGGGCGCAGATTGTCTATCTTCTCCCAGTGGTGTCATTAGGCACACTGATCATCATGTTTTATGCAAAAGACCTTAATCTGATGATGGCTGGAGATGAGACTGCGCATAACTTAGGTGTGGAAATTGAAACGACTAAGAAAGTGCTGCTGATTGTGTCTTCTTTAATGATCGCCTTTATTGTATCCTCCAGCGGCATCATCGGTTTCGTCGGTCTCATTGTACCCCATGGTGTAAGGCTGCTGCTTGGTCCGGATCATCGTGTTCTGATACCATTTTCAGCTTTAGGCGGAGCCTTGTTTATGATTTTATCGGATACTATTGCAAGAACACTTCTGGCACCTATGGAAATACCTGTAGGTGCGATTACAGCGTTGTTTGGGGCACCCTATTTCATATTTCTTCTTCGTAGAACTAAAGTAAGGGGGATTTCATTATGAAAGTCATTTCAATCAGCAATCTGAATTATGCATATAATGACAGCTTTGTGCTGAATGGCATCGATATTTCTTTCGAAAAAGGGAAGTTTTATAGTATATTAGGCCCTAACGGATCTGGAAAGACCACACTTTTAAAAAATATACAGAAGATTCTAAAGCCTGTTAGCAAGAGTGTTTACATCAATGGTAATGATATAACATCGATTTCTGTGAAGGAACTATCCAAGCAATTGGCTACTGTGCCTCAGGAAACTCATATGGATTTTGACTTTACTGTACTGGATATGGTTCTAATGGGTCGTTCACCCCATCTCAAGCGATTTGAATCTGAAAGCGCTAAGGATCTTCATCTTGCACAAAAAGTCATGACGATTACTGATACATGGAAATTCAAAGATAAATCTGTAAGGGATATCAGCGGAGGGGAACTTCAGAGAGCGGTGGTATCTCGTGCTATGGTTCAGGATACGGAGATTCTTCTGCTTGATGAACCGGTATCTCATCTGGATATCCATCATCAGATGTCCATCTTGAGAACCGTATCAGGATTTTCAAGATCCAAGGGAATCACAGTGGTTGCTGTGATGCATGATATAAACCTTGCAGTAGAATTCAGTGATTCAGTGATACTGTTGAATCAAGGTGTAGTCGAAGCAATGGGTTCTCCTGAAGAAGTGATTACAAAAGAGAGGATCAGATCTCTATATAGTATGGAGTGCATGATCATAAAAAACCCTTCATCAGGAAAGCCTCATGTTATTCCCACAGAAATAATATCTAAAGGAGAATCAATATTAAATGGAGAAAGGATATGTTCAGGTATATACAGGAGAAGGTAAAGGAAAGACTACCGCTGCTTTAGGATTGGCGTTTCGCGCAGCGGGAAGAGGGAAAAAGGTTCTATTCATTCAGTTCTTAAAAGGAATAAAGACAGGCGAGCAGATCAGTATGGGTGAAAATGAAAATATAGAACATATAAAGATGGCGGAGACGGTACGTTTCTTCAATACACTTTCAAGAGAGGAACAAGCTGAATTGAAGTCGAGAACACAGAGGGAATGGAAAGATCTGAAAAATAGAGTTGCAGAGGATTCCAAGGATGTTCTCGTTCTTGATGAGATCATGGCTGCAATGCACCATGGACTGGTAGAGGAAGAGGATGTAATTGAATTAATAAAGAATAGACCTCTTCAGATGGAAGTGATTCTTACGGGAAGATCCGCATCGGAAAATATCTTGAATGAAGCGGATCTAGTGACTGAAATGAAAAATGTAAAACATTATTATCATAAAGGCATATCATCAAGGATAGGTATAGAATACTGATTTCTGGCTTCGGGCGAAGGTCCGAAGCTTTTTTCATTTGAAATGCTATGAAATATGAATATTGAAGCTGTAAACCTTTATAATCTCATATTTCGTTGAAAAATAGACTTACTTACGGTAAAGTACATATATAACATTGATTTAATCTTATAAGTATAAATTGCATTAAGCGAGGTGCTCAATGGAAAAGACATCAAAAAATTCAAGAAAGAACATTATAATCATGTTTTTTCTTCTTCTTTTTTTCTGGTCAATTATCGATGGGAAGCTGACAGTAGAATCAATTATTCTTGGTTCATCAGCTTCTATTCTGATTATTTATCTGAATAAGGATATTTTATTTACAAGCAGTGATGGTGGTCCAGTTACGATAAGATTTCTTTGGCATTTCACGGCGCTGATCGCCATTCTGATTGTCGAGATTGTGAAATCCAATATTAATGTGGCAAAGATTGTACTGAATCCAAAAATGCCGATTGAACCATCTTTTATCAGAGTTCCAGTACGATTCAAGAAAGATTTCAACAAAGTCTTGTACGGGAATGTTGTCACTTTGACACCAGGTACTTTGACGGTGGACATTGATGAAGATGAATACATTATTCATGCACTGACCAAAGAGGCAGCAGAAGGATTATATGGAAGCGAGCTAGAAAAACATGTTCTTCTATTAGAGGAGAACGAGTGATGAGTATACAAGTATTTACTGGAATGGCCATATTTCTATCACTCTTGGCTTTTGTGTGTCTTTACAGAGCTTATGTAGGCCCATCAGCGGCAGATCGGGTAGTATCAATCAATGTCATCACAACCAAAGTTACAGTGCTTATAGCCATCATCTCTGTCGTAACGGAGCAGAATGCATTTATTGATGTAGCACTGATCTATTCGATGATGGGGTTCATCGCAACTATTGCAGTATCAAAATTCATTGAAAAAGGTAAATTGTACTAGGAGGTGTTTATTATGGTAAAAGAACTTATAATTTTAATACTTGCACTTTCAAGCTGTTTTTTCTTCCTGGTAGGCACCACAGGTCTCATAAGGTTACCTGATGTTTTCAGCAGAATGCATGCAACTACAAAAAGCGATACTCTAGGTGCTGGTTTGGCTCTTTTAGCGCTCATTGTCTACAAGGGATTCGATCCTGTCAGCCTTAAACTCCTTGTTGTCCTGATTTTTATATTGATTACGAATCCTGTTTCTGCTCATATAATTGCTAAGGCTGCGTATGATAAAGAAATAAAGGAAACGAAGGAGGATAAGAATGCAGATATTTAATGTGATTCTGATTATCTTCCTTATAGTGGCTGCAATAGCAGTAGAAAGAACAAAAGATCTGCTTGGTGCTGTGATTATATTTACAGCCTACAGCCTTGTTATGGCTTTACTGTGGCTGCTTCTACGTGCACCAGATGTTGCCATGACTGAAGCGGCCATTGGTGCTGGAATCACCACGATTCTCTTTGTAGTAGTAATCAGCAGGACAAGGAGGATGGAGTAATGAAGAAATTATTTACGTTCATTGTCTTGGGCGGCCTTCTGCTTGTTCTTCTTGCAAGTATCGCAGAGCTTCCTCCGGTGGGTGATAAGACAAATCCATCCTATAACGAGGTTGCAGAATACTATATCAATAATAGTGCAGAAGATACGGGGAGCACCAACATTATTGCAGCAATCATCACGGATTACCGTGCCTTTGATACTTTAGGAGAAACAACAGTGCTTTTCACAGCAATTGCTTCTGTAGTATCCCTTGTAGGCGTGTTTCACCATAAAGACAAGAAAGAGGAGGGAGATAATCATGGATGATCTGTTTGTACGAGTGATTACAAAAATGATTCTCCCATTTATACAGATCTACGGGATCTATGTGATCATTCATGGACATTTATCTCCAGGCGGAGGTTTTTCAGGTGGAGCGATTTTTGCAGCGAGTATTGTTCTTTATACATTGGCATTTGGGTTGAAATCCGGTCAGAAACGAATGCCTCATGAGGTATCCTCAAAGATTGAAACTGGTGGAATATTATTCTTTATTTCCATAGGACTTATGGGAATCTTATTCGGATATCAATTTCTGACAAATAAAGCTGTAGGATTTCCCATGGGTGAACTAGGCAGTATATTTAGTGCAGGATTTATTCCGATTGTAACAATAGCCATAGGATTAAAAGTTATGAGCACCATTGTCACTCTATTCCATACAATGCTGGAGGAAGATTGATGAGATTTGATTTAAGCACAATATTTAATAACATCAATTATATAGGCGCAATGATTCTGTTTATCATCGGACTCTATACGGTGCTTACACACTCTAATTTAATTAAAAAAATCATCGGTATCAATATTATGGAAACTTCTATTTTTTTATTCTTTGTATCGATCGGGTATGTGAAAGGTGCGGTGGCTCCAATCATAGATCCGTCTTCCGGAGAGAAAGTGTTTGTTAATCCATTGCCCGCTGCAATGATTCTTACAGGTATTGTTGTAGCTGTCAGTATTACTGCTTTCGCATTAAGCATCATCATCAAAATACATGAGGCATACGGAACGATTGATCTGGATGAAATCATGAAAATCAGGAGTGTGGAAGTAGATGAATAACATACATTTTCCAGTTTTTATTCTGATGCTTCTGCTGATCTTTGCTGTCATTATTCCGCTACAAAAGAAGCCCTTCGGTAAAAAATTCCAGATAGTCATGATTTCTGTATTAGGAATTGCATGGGTCATGGCGCTTCTGGAATTACTTAAAGTTCTATGGGATGCCCCATATAGTTATACATTCGGGTCCTATTCGTCAGGAATTGGAATCGAGTTTCTTGTTGATGAATTTTCTGCACTGATGACGCTGGTTGTTTTAACCCTATCGATTCTGATCGTTCTTTATTCAATTAAAGATCTGGAACATGAAATTGAGTCTTCGAGAATGTACAGCTATTATACATTGGTTTTTTTATTGATTTTCTCGATGATTGGCATGATATTTACAAATGATATGTTTAATCTTTATGTATTTATGGAAGTGCTTTCCATCACTTCTGTTGCAATAATCGCTATAAAGAAAAAGAAAGATACACTTATGGCCAGCATGAAGTATCTGATGATGGGTGCTATCGGTTCGGTTACGGTACTTATGGGCATCGCTCTCATCTATATGGTGACAGGACAGCTTAATATGTCTGCAATCAATCTTGAAATAAGTAAGATCTGGGTGTTATATCCGAGAAACATTCTGCTTGCTATGGGATTTATGATAACAGGCTTCAGTATTAAAGCAGCTATTTTCCCACTGCATAACTGGCTTCCTGACGCTCATTCAACGGCACCGACACCATCGAGTGCTCTACTTTCAGGACTGGTAGTAAAAGCATACATCTTTGCGATTGCAAAAATAATGTATCGAGTTGTGGGTCAAAATATCTCAGTGGAGATCGGTATTACCAATTATCTGATCATTTTTGCAGTATTGAGTATGATCATGGGTTCAGTTTTTGCACTTACACAAAGAGACATCAAAAGAAGATTGGCTTACTCCAGCGTATCTCAGATCGGTTATATCTTTCTTGGACTCGCACTGGCTAGTGAACTTGGTTTTTCTGCAGCACTTTTCCATGTCATTTCTCATGCATTTATGAAATCCGCACTATTTCTTAGTGCAGGATCAATAATATATCTGACAGGGAAAAGAGACGTGAAGGATCTGGACGGAATTGGTTATGAAATGCCGATTACCATGACGGTCTTCAGTATAGGAGTGCTTGGTATGATCGGGATTCCTGGAACCAGCGGGTTTATGAGTAAATGGTATCTAGGTCTTGCGGTGCTTGATGCAGGTTACCCAGAACTGCTGATGGTCATTTTATTAAGCAGTTTTCTTAATGCTTTATATTATCTTCCCATCATTGTTTCTGCGTTCTTAAGAGAACGTCCAGGAAGACCTTTAGAGATGCACAGGGATGGAATTCCGATGACAATGAAAATATCTATGGTACTTGTAGCATCTGGCAGCATTTTGATCGGATTGTTTCCGCACCTGGTAATGGATATTATTCAGAAAGCGGTTCCAACCTTTATCAGTTCGGGCATAGGTTTATAAATGGAGGTTTGTTTTGACACAGAATAATAAACAAAGTAATTATAGTAAATTCAAGAAAAAAACTAAATTAGATTCGTTCTGTATCAACTGTATTATTATTTATGTGATATTAGGGCTTCTTTTTGCGGCGTTTCTGTTCTTCTCAGCCAATATTGATAAATCCAGGTTAAGTGGAATAGCGCTGTATGCTGTGAACTTTGCAGAACTAATATCTAATTCGCTTAATAATTTCAAAAGTCTTCCACTGATCATAGTCCTTATCCCTTTGGTTGGAGGACCCGTTGAAATGTATTTCTTCAGAAGGAAAGAAAATTCTAGAGATATGGCAGTAGTCTATACTACGGTGCTGACGTTCTTTCTGATTCTTGCTCTTTTTCCTCAAGTCCTGGAAGGTACCATGCGATTTGGCATTCCCAAAATGCTGGGGCTGGGTCTCAATTTCAAAGTAGATATGATGGGATTCATCATGGTGATGATATCTTCAATCATCTGGGTGCTTGTAAGCATGTATGCACATGATTATATGAGTATTGAAAAACATAGAAACAGATTCTTTCTTCAGATGTCTATCACCTATGGTGGAGTCCTTGGAACAATCATGGCGGGAGACCTGATAACCATGTTTCTGTTCTTTGAAATTATGACATTTGCGTCCTATTTTCTAGTAGCGCATAATCAGTCCAAAGAGTCTCTTATTGCAGGAGACAGCTATATTTATATGGGCGTTGCGGGTGGACTCGCACTTCTTCTTGGAATTATTTTACTTTATGTGAATGTAGGAACCGTCGCATTTATCCCTATGGCGGCTAAAGTGGCTTCTTTGGGCAATGTCAAATACCTTATTGCCACTTTATTTCTGATTGGATTTGGCATAAAAGCAGGGATGCTTCCACTTCACATATGGCTTCCCAGAGCGCATCCGGTAGCGCCAACACCAGCAAGTGCTCTTTTATCTGGGCTCATGATTAAAATCGGTGCCTTTGGTATACTAAGAGTCTTTACAAGTTTCTTCATGCCCGCAAAAGGTGCATTTCTTCCTTATGAGGATCCCATCTGGGATTTGAGTATCGAGCTGGGTGCTGCAATTATATGGATCGGTATTATAACTATGGCTGCGGGAGTCTTTATGGCACTACAGCAAAGTAATATGAAAAAAATGCTGGCTTATCATAGCATCAGTCAAATGGGTTATATCATCATGGGTATTGGTGTAGCAGCGTATCTTGGACCCAAAGGGGCCATGGGATTTTCTGGTGCGATTTATCATATGGTGAATCATGCTTTATTTAAGTCACTGCTTTTTATGGTTGCTGGCGTTATTTATCTTAAGACCCATGAAATGGATATGTATAAATTGGGTGGAATGTGGAGGAAGTTTCCGTTTACTGCACTCGTTTGCCTGATTGCTGCGCTGGGTATCACTGGTATGCCTTTATTTAATGGGTTTGCAAGTAAATCAATCCTTCATCATGCTATCGTAGAAGCTTATGAATATGGCCATCCTTCTTTCAGATATGCAGAAATGATTTTCACACTGATCAGTGCAGGTACAGTTACTTCATTCATTAAACTCTTCGGATTTGTCTTTTTAGGTAAACTTCCTGAAAAGTATAAGGATATCAAAGGAGAGAAAATAATGATGAGTCTTGGCATGGGAGGATTGGCCTTACTGGTTACATTGATTGGGATCTTTCCGAATTTTGTAATGGATCAGTTTATCATACCTGCTACTAGAGGATTTGCTTACAGTAGTGATTTTATTGATCATTATCTGGTCGGGATGAACTTTTTCAATGTTCATGATCTTATGACCATGGTGTATATATTTGCCATTGGTGCAGCGATTTTTTATCTAGGTATCAGATTCCATTTATTCCATCTTCATTTACCACGATGGATGGACGGAGATTTCACCATGCATAAAGGACTCAGGAAGAAAAGTTTAGCGATGTCTAATACATTCATCCACGGTATGGAGACTACAATCATCAAGTCTGATGTAGTGATCTACGCCATTGTACTACTTGGAATCATTATTTACCTCGTCACCTAAGGGAGGGAATTGAAATGAATGCGGCACGAGCGATTATACAGTTATGGCTACCGATAATCATAATCGGTTTAACACTAATAGAGATTCTTGTCATTCCACTCTTGAGCGGTAAAAATCGAGGATTAAGAAGACTGTCTGTTCGATCTGTAATTCTTCTTACAACAATACTAATGATATCAATCTATCCTCAAGTACTGATTGGACCGACTGAGTATAGGATTGCCAGTTTATTCGGCAATGGAATCATCTTTAAGATAGATTTATTGAGTCTCATTTTCATGATTCTTGCAGGTGTTATTTTTCTGACTGTGAGTTTTTACACTTCTGTAGATATTAAGGGGTGTGGAAGAGAACGAAGCTTTTATCTCTTCTTCATGATTACCTATCTTGCTACTATTGGGACACTGATGTCTGGAGATTTACTGAGCTTCTTCATGTTTTTTGAGATTGTGACCTTTGCATCCTTTGCTCTTATGGTTCATGAAAGGGGACAAAAGGTAATTGAAGCGGGAAGTATATACATCTATTTTGGAATATTAGGAGGATTATCGATCCTGGCAGGAATTCTTGTGCTTTCGGCCTATACACAAAATTATGAGTGGATCACTATTGCAGAAAAATTTGGAGAAGTAGGAAGCATCAAGTATGTCTCAGCAACATTCTTCATCATAGGGTTTGGTGTTAAAGCCGGAATGGTACCTCTACATCACTGGGTTCCAGTAATCTATCCAAAATCACATTTATCGGTAAATGCATTATCATCAGGTATTCTCATGAAACTGGGAGGATACGGAATTCTAAGATTGATTGTATCCGTAATATCATCGACAAAGACGCTGGAAGAACTCAACGTGAATACTGTTTTGATTACGCTGAAGGACATTGGAACAGTGGTTATCTGGTTAGGTATCCTTACCATGGTATTTGGCGTCATAGCAGCGCTGGAGCAGGAGAAGATGATCAGAATGCTTGCATATCACAGTGTGAGTCAGATGGGATACGTCATCATGGGTATTGGAGTAGCGGCATACCTGGGATATGATGGTGCAATGGGTTTTTCAGGCAGCATATATCATATGATCAATCATGGTTTATTTAAAGCATTACTGTTCATGGTCGCAGGTGTAGTTTTTTTCAGAACGAGAGAAAAGAATATGTATAATTTAGGTGGTCTTTGGAGGAAATTGCCGTTAGCAGCGGCTGTGGGACTGATTGCTACATTAGGGATCACTGGAATGCCATTATTCAATGGATTTGCTAGTAAATCAATTCTTCATCATGCCATTATTGAAGCGTATGAGTACGGTGATCCTGTTTTTAAATGGGCAGAGTATCTCTTCACATTTGTTAGTGCATGTACTGCAGCTTCGTTTATCAAGCTCTACTCACATGTGTTTCTAGGCCATCTACCTCAAAAGTATAAATATGTGAAAGAAAAATATGATTTAGGTTCTGTAGCGATGGTAACCCTTGCTGTATTTGTCATTGTACTAGGTGTCTTCCCTAATTTACTAATGGATTACTTTATAATACCTTCTGCTAGATCGTTGAATTTTGATACATACTTCATAGACAAATACCTTGTAGAAATGAACTTCTTCAACAGCAAAGATCTGTTCTCAATGGTTACTGTATACAGTGCAGGATTTATAATCTATATTGCAGGTATTAAATTCAATCTATTTCATTTTCACTTACCTAAACAATTGGATTTTGAAAGTGAGTACTATACACCAATCTATGATAAATCAGGAAAATTCTTAACCCGAATTTTAAGTGTTACTGAAAAATATATCAATAAATCAGATGTTTTCATTTACGGATTTATGCTGCTCTTACTG